>JAHELT010000112.1 GCA_024644045.1 Chromatiales bacterium
CATGTGGGGCACCAACAACGTCGATCACCAGGCGCGTATCTGCCATTCCACGACCGTGGCCGGGGTGGCGAACACCTGGGGTTACGGCGCGATGACGAACTCCTACAACGACATGCACAATTCGAAGGCGATGTTCTTCATCGGCTCGAACGCTGCCGAGGCGCATCCGGTCGCCATGCAGCACATCCTGCGTGCCAAGGAGAACGGCTCGAAGATGATCGTCTGCGATCCGCGCTTCACGCGCACGGCCGCGCACGCGGATCATTTCGTGCGCTTACGCCCGGGCACCGACGTACCGCTGATCTGGGGCGTGCTGTGGCACATCTTCGAGAACGGCTGGGAAGACGAGGAATACATCAAACAGCGCGTCTACGGCATGGAGCAGATCCGTGAGGAAGTCAAGCGCTGGACGCCCGCCGAAGTGGAACGCGTGACGGGTGCGCCGGAGAAAGTCGTGTTCGAGGCGGCCAAGATCATGGCCGAGAATCGGCCCGGCACCATCGTCTGGTGCATGGGCGGCACTCAGCACACCATCGGTAACAACAACACCCGTGCTTACTGCGTGCTGCAGCTGGCGCTCGGCAACATCGGCAAGATCGGTGGTGGCGCCAACATCTTCCGCGGTCACGACAACGTGCAGGGTGCAACCGACCTCGGGGTGCTGTCACACACGCTGCCCGGTTACTACGGCCTGTCGGAAGGCTCGTGGAAGCACTGGTCGCGCGTATGGGACCTGGACTTCGAGTGGGTCAAATCCCAGTTCGACACCGGCTATCTCGACACCAAAGCCGACACGGAAGAGGGCCAGGAATCCGTGCCCTTCGCCAATCCGATGAATTCGGCCGGTATGCCGGTCTCGCGCTGGATCGACGGCGTGCTGGAAGACAAGCAAAACATCGACCAGCGGGACAACCTCAAGGCCATGTTCCTGTGGGGTCATGCACCCAACAGCCAGACGCGCGGCCCGGAGATGAAGAAGGCCATGGAGAAGGTCGAGATCATGGTGATCGTCGACCCTTATCCGACGCACTCCGCGGTGCTGCCGGATCGAGAGGACGGCATCTACCTGCTGCCGGCCTGCACGCAGTTCGAGACCTACGGGTCGGTCACCGCCTCCAACCGGTCGTTCCAGTGGCGCGAACGCGTCATCGAGCCGGTGTTCGAGTCGCTGCCCGACCAGACCATCATGTACAAGCTGGCGAAGAAACTCGGCTTCGCCGAGCATTTCACCAAGCACATCGGTGTCACGGCGGATGAACCGAACGTCGAAGACACGCTGCGCGAGATCAACCGCGGCATGTGGACGATCGGCTACACCGGCCAGAGCCCGGAACGCCTCAAGCTGCACGCTGCCAACAAGCACACCTTCAACACCACCACGTTGCAGGCGGAGGGCGGCCCTGCAGACGGCGATTACTACGGGCTGCCGTGGCCGTGCTGGGGCAATCCCGAGCTCGGACACCCGGGTACGCCGGTGCTTTACGACACCAGCAAGTCGGTGGCCGAGGGCGGTCTCAACTTCCGGGCGCGCTTTGGCGTGCAGCGCGACGGCGTGAACCTGCTGGCCGAAGGCTCCTACAGCAAGGGAGCGGAAATAAAGGACGGCTATCCGGAGTTCAGCGACCAGATGCTGAAGCAGCTCGGCTGGTGGGACGATCTCACCCCGGAGGAACAACAGGCTGCCGAGGGCAGGAACTGGAAGACGGACCTGTCAGGCGGTATCCAGCGCGTTGCGATCAAGCACGGCTGCGCGCCGTTCGGCAACGCAAAGGCCCGTGCGGTGGTCTGGACCTTCCCGGACCCGGTGCCGATCCATCGCGAGCCGCTGTACACGCCGCGCCGCGATCTGGTCGCCGATTACCCGACCTACGAGGACCGCAAGTCGCACTACCGTCTGCCGGTACGCTACATGTCCATCCAGAAGGAGGACTTTTCCAGGGAGTACCCGATCGTCCTCACCAGCGGCCGCCTGGTCGAATACGAGGGCGGCGGCGAGGAATCCCGCTCCAATCCATGGCTGGCGGAACTGCAGCAGGACATGTTCGCTGAAATCAACCCGAAGGACGCCAATGACCTCGGTATCACCAACGGCCAGATGATCTGGATACACACGCCCGAGGGCGCGAAGATCCTGGTCAAGTCCATGGTCACGCGACGCGTGGACGCGGGCGTTGTCTTCACGCCGTTCCATTTCGGCGGCTGGTACGAAGGCAAGGACCTGAAGGACAAGTATCCGAAAGGTACCGAGCCCTACGTACGCGGCGAGGCCTGCAACACTGCATTCACCTACGGTTACGACTCGGTGACGCAGATGCAGGAAACCAAGGTCACCTTGTGCCGCATCGTTCCGGCCTAACGAGGAGTATTGAATCATGGCAAGAATGAAATTCCTTTGTGACGCCGAACGCTGCATTGAGTGCAATGGCTGCGTAACGGCCTGCAAAAACGAGCACGAGGTGCCCTGGGGTGTCAACCGGCGCCGGGTGGTGACCCTGGACGACGGTGTACCGGGCGAGAAGTCGATCTCAGTGGCATGCATGCACTGCACCGACGCGCCCTGTGCCGCCGTGTGCCCGGTCGATTGTTTCTACACCACCGACGACGGCATCGTGCTGCACGACAAAGACCTGTGCATCGGTTGCGGTTACTGCTTCTACGCCTGCCCGTTCGGGGCACCGCAGTATCCGCAGCAGTCTGCATTCGGTGTGCGCGGCAAGATGGACAAGTGCACCTTCTGCGCCGGCGGTCCGGAGAACGATCTCAGCGACGCCGAGTACCAGAAGTACGGTCGCAACCGTATCGCCGAAGGCTACCTGCCGCTGTGCGCCGAGTTCTGCTCGACCAAGGCACTGCTCGCCGGTGACGGGGACCTGGTGGCCGATATCTACCGCGAGCGCGTGCTGCGCCGGGGTGGCCGGCCGGAGACCTGGGGCTGGGGGACGGCTTACCGCTCCTGAGGCAAACCAAGGAGGCAGCAGACGCTGCCTCCTTTTCTTTCAGTAACAGGAACAGAGCCAATGCGCAGAGTGACTATTACCGTGATCGGCGCGCTTGCGCTGGCGTTGGGCGGCTGCTACGAGCCAGCCGACGTCACCGTGCACGAACCCGGGGTTTACAAGGGTCCCAGAGACCCGCTGTTGAACACCGATGCCGCCAAACGCAACCAGGAGCTGATGGCACGTTTCAACCAGGTGCAACGAGATCGCTAGGAGATTCGCGTTATGCATCGATTAACAACAATGTGCGCCTTGAGTCTGGCTTTAGCGGTTCTCAGCGGCTGCACGCGGGAAAATCCACGTGCCAGCTACCAGAATATGCTGAACTATGAGGAGTCGCGCAGCACCGAGCAGGCCGCGGAACTGCGTAACCGGATCACCGGACAGAGCCAGCGTTGAACAAGCGCAACGGGCGTCGGGGGTGGCTGCGACGCACCATGCACGATGACAGGAGAGATGTATGACCTCCAAGACTGACAAGCGTGCCCGGGCGAAGAAAATCGCCCTGTGGAGTTTTCTGACCATTGTCCTCGGCGCGATGCTGGCGCCGCTGAGCGGCTATCTGTATGTCGCCGTCAGCAACCCGGCCCATGCGCAGGCGGCCGATGACACCAACCCCCGCGCCAACTACTGGCGCGCGGTACGCGACGGGCTCACCGGGTACTCGGCGGTGCAAGGGCAGGAAGCCAACGTGCTGATTCAAAACGGCGGCAACAACTGGCGTCAGTGGCGTAACGGCCCGATTGCCAACTATGGCCCCTGGCTGTTGGCGCTGGTCGTAGCGGCTTTAGCCGTTTTTTACATCAGCAAAGGACGTCTGCCCGTCGAAGGCAGCCCGTCGGGGCAGAAAGTGCTGCGCTGGAGCCTGTTCGAGCGCAACCTGCACTGGATCAACGCGGTGATGTTCATCGCGCTGGGCATCACGGGATTGAGTCTGCTGTTCGGCAGGGCGGTGCTGATCCCGGTGCTGGGACCGGAAGGCTTTGCAGCCTGGGCGGAAGCCGCCATCGCAATTCACAATCTGGTCGGTCCTGTCTTCATCCTGACGACGGTCGTCATGATCCTGCTCTGGATCAGGCACAATATTCCCGCCAGTCACGACGTCGAATGGTTAAAGCAGGGCGGCGGCTACCTGGCCAAGGGCAAGCATCCGCATGCCGGACGCATGAACGGGGGCGAGAAAGTCTGGTTCTGGATCATCGCAACTTTCGGCGTTGCGGTCTGTGTCACCGGAGTGATCCTGGACTTTCCGAATTTCGGTCAAACCCGCGACACCATGCAGTTGGCCAACCTGATCCACGGTGCTTCCGCGCTGGTCTGGATTGCGGTCGCTCTGGGTCACATCTACATGGGTGTATTTGCGACCGAGGGAGCGATGGAAGGAATGACCACTGGCTACGTCAGCAAGGAATGGGCACAGCAGCACCACGACCTGTGGTACGAGGAAGTCAAGAACAAGCAAGGTGCGCAACCGGCCGGCAGCGCAACCGGCTCTCCCAGAGGGAGCACGGCCACCTGACGCCGGGCCTCCAATCCGCGAAAACGGCAAGCCTGCGGCTTGCCGTTTTTTTTGGCGAATCGATGCGAGCCGCGCTGCCCTCGAGAAGCGCTGGAGGTTGCCGGCCAGTGAGCTGCTGTCGCGTCGGGTAGGTTAATATACGCACCGTTATGAACCAGCCTGCAGCATTGTTCCCCCTTGAGGTCCGCGAGGCTATGGCTACCACCGGCGGCTGCGTCACCTGCCTGCCGGTGCAGATGGACAACGGCGACTGGGAAAGCGCTATTTTCTTCTCCGTCGCCGGGCGGGAAAGTGAGCGCGATCTGCAAACGCTGGCCCGCCTGCGCACCGTGCCGTTCGCGCTGGACACGGACATCATCCGGCATCAGAACGCAGCCGTGGCGATCGTCCGCCTGGAAGTACTGGTAAGCCGAGACGATCCGCTGGTCGGCGAGATCCTGCTCCTGCCGGGCGGCAACGCGCAGCACTTCGAGACCCTGCAGCTGCTCGGCCGCCAGCCCCGCCTGGGCTGCTTCATCGGCGACCAGAGCTACCGCACGGTGCTTTCGCAGCACGTCCTCCTCGGCGAGAACGAGCACCGCGAGTTCAAATCGCTGCTCGACGACGTCGTGCAACACGACGCGGTCGTGCGCATGACCGGGCGCTACGATGCCGGCGCCGCGTTCGCCGAGATCACATCGAACTACGCCCACCGTCACGAGGTACCGAAACAATGAAGCGCTGGCTCGGCATTGCCGTCGTGCTGCTCGCAACGCTGCCCTTGCCGCTGCCCGCCGAGGACGGCGCCGGCTGGCAGCGGGCGATTCTGATCGACCGGATCGGGATCATCGAGCAGGCTCTGCTGAACGGCCAGGACGTCAATCAGCCTACCGCCAGCGGCAAGACGGCGTTGATGTCGGCGGTCAAGGTCGGCAATCTACCGCTGGCGGAGCGGTTGATCGACGCCGGCGCGGATGTCAATGCAACGAATGCCAAAGGCGGCACCGTACTCATGTATGCGATGCTGAGCGGCGACGTGCGGGTTGTGAGCAGGATCCTGCGCGCCGGCGCCACGCTGAACGATCTGACGACCACCGGCTGGAGCGCGATGATGATCGCCAGCGCCAAGAACTACGCGGCGCTGGTCGGCGTGCTGCTCGAGCAGGGCGCCGATGCAAATCAGCAGGATATCTACGGCTGGACACCCTTGATCCGTGCCGCGCACGAAGGCCATGAGGAAACCGTCGAGCGCCTGCTGCGCAGCGAGGCAATCAAGGTCTCGAGCACCGACGAGAGCGGTCTGAGCGCCCTGCACCACGCAGCATTGTTCGGGCACGCCCGGATCGTTTCCGCACTGCTGGACGCGGGCGCGGATCCCGAGCTGCGCGATGCGGAAGGCCAGAGCGCAAAGCAACTCGCCACGCGGGCGGGACACCTGCGTGTCGCGCGCTTACTGGAAGATCACACCGACCGCTGAACGGCGTTGAGACAGCGGCGTATGCCGTTCAACAGCGGATGAGCGTGGAGCAGTACTCCGAGACCGGATAAAGCGCTGTCGACTCACCGACAGGGTCGCGTACGTCCGCCACCTTGTGTTCCAGCTGCAGGCGGAACTCGAACTTGCCGAAGTACTTGTCGAACATCTCGCCGCCGCGCGTGCCGACGGCCCACAGCGAGCCGTCCTGCGGGTCGAGCTCGAGTACGATCGACGCGAGCGGCTGAGGCGCCGGTCCACCCAGCACCTTCGCGCCGGCGCGCGGATCGTAAACGCTTTTCTCCGAGCAGCAGAAGATCACGCCGGTGCGCCGGCGCCGCTGCTTGTTGGCGTCCAGAAACGCCGCTTCGTCGGGACGATAGTTGATAAAGCTCACCGCCCGCGCCGGGTGGCTCATCTTGTGCGCGCAGATCGCCGAGAACGCCACGATCGAGCGCCGTGGCCCCACGCCGCCCTGCCATTCGTAACTTTCGCCGCTTTCGGTCTCGAGCCGTATCGCCCGCTCCGGCGCCCTGGCCAGGTCGATCAGAAAGCACGGGGTGGTCGCGTAAGGGTAGTGGAAAACGTAACTCTCCCCCACCCGCAGGTCAGCAGCTCGGATGGGCGCGCCCTTCACGTCTACCAGCCGCGAACGCTGATAGGTCCTGAGCGGCGCAGACGCATTCGCGCTCAGCGCCTGCGGCCGCGCGGCGATAGCCGCGGCGGCAGCCGCGCACAGCTTGATGAAGCCACGCCGTCTGGTCGATTGCACGCTCACCGGAACCCGAAAAACTCGCTCAACGACACGCTCACGCTGCCCGAATCCGTCTGCACCACGGCCGCACCCCGGTCATCCACCCGCACGAGCACGCCTTCCACGACAGCGCGTTTCGAACGTACGCGGATGAACCTGTCGATATCGGGAACACGTTGCAGCCAGGCTCCAAGGATAGGCGAAAAGCCGTCTTCTGCCCAGCGGTTAATGGTGCGTAGAAAGTAACGGCAGTAGTTCTCGAGCAAAGCCGCCCGGGTCACCTCGCACTCGCCATCCGGGCGGACGGCCGCCCCCGTGAAGGCCACCGCCTCGGGTGTGGTCTCGACATTCAGGTCGAGCCCAAGAACCAGCCACTCGAAGCCCTCCGCGGCGGCCTTGCCGGATACCCTGATGGCGCCGACCTTGCCCTCCTTCAGCAGGAACTCGTTCGGCCAGCGGTAGTGCAATGCGGTCATCGCCGACACCTGCTCGGAGAGCACGGCGCCGACACTCACCGCAGCGACGAACACCAGCTGCAGAGCGTGCTCGCGGGCGAATTCCGGGCGCAGCACCAGCGAGCAGTGCAGATCGCCCTCACTGTCGAGCCACTGATCCCCACTCTGCGTTCGGGCATCCGACTGGCGCAGCGCCCACACCACCGTGCCCTCTTCGCAACCCTGCTCAGCGAGCCGCGAGGCTTCGGTGGTCGTATCCGCCAGCACTTCGTGCTGGTGCAGCACGAAGTCGCGTGGCAGGTGCAGTTTTTCAGTGTCCTCGAGCATCCGTCCAGCGGCGCCGTTGCCAGCGGTGATTATGTTAGTCTTTTCGCACATCCGCATGATGCCAGCATTGGTATGAATATTCATCGCTTCGTCCGGGGAGCAATCGTGACGATGCTGCTCTGGGATGCCAGCGCCGCGGCTGATTTACCGGCACCCGCTCGCGAGCGCGCGCTGGTGGCCTTGACGCTGCTGTGCGACGGTTTTTCCGAGACCGCCGTGGCGGCGGCGTTTCCGGGAACGTCACTGAGCGCTCAGGAGAACCTCGAGCGCGCCGGCGTCTCATTGGGGTGGCGGCGGCACGCGAGTTTTGTCGACGGCTCACGGGTAGTCGCGGAACGCATCGCGGTCAATGGACAGGTGCGCCGCCTGAGCGTGCAATACGATGACCCGCAATCCCGCCCTCTACTGGTGGTGATCGCGGGGCCGGATTGCAGCGTCGGTGCTGCCCGCCGTATCGAGTACGACGGTGAGCGGGCCGTAAACGTGCATGAGCTCGACCAGCAGCTGCTGCAACGCGGCGATCCGATTCCGCTGAACCCGGCAGTGCCCCCGGGACCCGGTGCAACGGGCACAACGGTAGCCCTCGTGGACTCCGGCGTGAATTACCTGTTGCCCGCCATCGCGAACAGCCTGGCACGCGATCCCGACGGATCGCCGCTGGGCTTTGATTTCTGGGAAATGGATGCACGGCCCTTCGACTGGCACCCGGTGCGCTCGCCCTTCTTTCCGCAGCGGCACGGTACGCGTATCGCCGGCATCGTGCTTCGCGAAGCGCCGTTGACGCGCCTGGTGCCATACCGTTATCCGCGGCTCGACATGCAACGCATGCGCGATCTCGTGGAACACGCCGCCCGTGCCGGAGTCCGGATCGTGAACCTGTCGCTGGGAGGGAACCGGCATGAGGAATGGCTTGCTTTCGAACGGGTGGCACGGCAACACTCCGACATACTGTTCGTGGCATCCGCCGGCAACAACGGCAGGGACATCGACAAGGCTCCCGTCTACCCCGCGTCCCTGGATCTCGACAATCTGCTTACCGTCACCTCGGCGGATCGCGACGGCTACCCCGCACGCGGCTCGAACTGGGGCCGCGCGAGCGTCGATCTTCTGGTCCCCGGCGAGCAGATTCCGACAATCGATTTCAACGGCACGGCGCGCGATGTCTCCGGCTCGAGCTACGCAGCGGCCCGGATCACGGCGCTGGCATCGCGGTTGCTCCACAGCTCCCCGGCGTTGAGCGCCGCGGCGCTGCGCAACACCATACTTGCGTTGGCACGACCTGCGCCGGGCGAATCCGTGAGCGGCGGATGGATCAGTGAACCGGCGGATTTCGCACGGGAGCATGATCTGGAAAACATCCGGATCACGGCCAGCGTCCGTCCGCCCGAGGCTGTGCCGGGCGGCCAATTCAGACCCACCCTGGTGATACTCGACGATACCGGCTGGGACGTTGCGCGAGCGCAGCACCTGCTGAACCGGAGCGCGGATATCCTGAACCAGTGCGCCATCAGGACGGCGGCGATGGAGATAATCGCAGTCGCAGTGCCCGAGGGGCTTCGCGACTTCTCGCGCAGTGCCGCAAAGCTGCTCATGACACGCATCGCTGACCGGGGACCACGTGTCTTTTTCGTGCGCGACACGCTGGAGCGCCCGGCTTTCGATGCCTTCACCTTCGGCACCTCCAACAGCAGGCGTTCACCCGGCCTGCGATTCACGACATGGATCACCGCGCGCACACGTGATCCCGAGATCGCGCTTGCCCATGAGCTGGTGCATATGCTGCTCGACGACGGCTCACACACGCGCCGACCCGGCAACCTGATGCGCGCCGATACGTCCCCCGGCAACGTGAAGCTGACTGCAGAGCAATGCTCGTCGATGCGCCACAATGCTCGCCGCAACGGCCTGCTTGGCTGATCAGATGTCAGAAGTCAGATACCGGAGTTCAGCTTTCAGCGACGCTTCGCGCGGGGGACTGTCCCCATTTCCTGGGAGAGCCTGGCGTGAAATACAAGGGGGCAGAGGTGAGGGGACCCGGGTACCCGATGTCTGGTATCACGAATACAGCGATTCGCGCAGATCCTGCAGGTAAGGAATGCTGGCACGGGCCGCAGCCAGCATCGCGGGGTCCACATCGACGACCAGCAGTTGCTCCCGCTCGCCGCATTGCGCAACCAGATGCCCGTCGGGCCCGGCGACACAGCTCATGCCGCAGTACTCCCACCCCGACTCGCTGCCGGCATAGTTGACGTAGACGACAAAAATGCCGTTCTCGAACGCGCGCGTGGGCACCAGCGTTTGCGTCAGATGCGCGTACTGGCGGCGCAGTGCGGTCGGTACGATCAACAGATCCACCTTGCGCTTGGCGCAGGTTCTGACCGCTTCGGGAAACTCCAAGTCGTAGCAGATAAGCACCGCTGCCGTGAGCCCGCCGGTTTCGAAAACACCGAACTCGCTGCCTGGGGCGAAGATGCTGCGTTCAAAAGCACCCGGTGCGAGGTGCAGCTTTCGATGATTGACGACCAGCTTCCCGGCCGCGTCTATCGCCGCGGCCGAGTTGTACACGCCGTCGTCGGATTCTGCGTAGCCGTATACGACGGTCAGCTGCCAGCGGCGCGCCAGCGCCTGAACCGAGTGCATGAACGGACCGCCTTGCGGTTCCGCCAGCTCCGCAATGCGCGGTCCGAGGTTGTAACCGGTCATGAAAAGTTCCGGGCACACGAGCAGATCCGCGTGTTGCTCACTCGCCGCCGCCGCGGCTTTCTCCAGGGCACAGAGCTGCAGAGCCTTATCGCCCGGGTGACTGTCATTTTGAACCAAAGCGATACGCATCGTCGCTCAGTCTTCTGCAGGTCCCCATATACGTACACCGGCATGCCCGCTGGCATCCGGCGCCTTCACCACCTTGAACTTTTCGCGGACCCCGTCTGCAGCGACTTCCCGCTCGATCATCAGCAGGGTGTGCACCGGGTGTTCACAGATACTGTGTGCAAAATCGGCCTCTTCCCGTGCCGCGGGCAGCGCGGCCTCACGGTCGGGAGCGCCGTAGCAGGCCACGAAATGATCGGCCAGACGCGCGATAACCTCGTCGTGCTCGGCCTCGCCGATTTCCGCCACCTCGACCAGCGTTGTACGGCCGAAGCTGACGACACCGAGAAACCCGTGTACGAAAGCCTCGCGGGATTTACCGGCCAGGCTGTCGGGATCGGCGTCGTAGAATTCGAACGATCCCGGCACGGCCCATTCGCCCGGTTGTGCCGCCTTCGGGAAGGCGCTCTCGTCCGATGCATCGAGGCGTATGGCGCGCGGGAAAAGCATTGCACCGATTATGCCACGGGGACTGTCCCCCGCCACAGCCACGGGCACTATCCCCACAGCTACAGCCAGTCGAACCCCGATGCGCTCGACGATCCAACAGGGCGACTACCCGGATCGCGGCCAACGGGGACTGTCCCCAACACGCTTGCGCGATGCTCGCAGAGCGCTATCAGAAGACTACCCGGGATCGCGCCCTCAGATATCCAGCGTGTTGACTCGCTCCCACTCGCTCAGGTGCGCGGTGTAATCGTTCCACTCGCGCATTTTCAGCTTGATGAACGAATCCACGACCTCATCGCTCATCGCAGCACGCAGCGCTTTACTTCTCTCCAGCAGACGCAGCGCATCGAGTAGCGTAGCGGGCAGCGTCTTCGCCGCTTTCACCTTGTGGCCTTCGGTGTACATATTGAGATGCACGGGCTTGCCCGGGTCACGCTTGTTCGCGATCCCGTCCAGACCGGCGGCCAGCATCGCCGCCTGGCCCAGGTAGGGGTTGACCGCACCGTCCATCAGGCGGAACTCGAACCGCCCATCGTCCGGCACGCGAATCATGTGCGTCCGGTTGTTGCCGGAGTAGGTGACCGCGTTCGGTGACCAGGTTGCGCCGGATGTCGTCACCGGCGCGTTGATGCGCTTGTAGCTGTTGACAGTGGGATTGAAGATGGCGCAAAGGTCCTGCGCGCTGTGCATGACGCCACCCAGAAAGTTGTACGCCAGCTTCGATAAACCCAGCCCGGCGTCGTCCGACTTGTTCAGAAACAGATTCTTCTTGCCGTCCTTGCTCCAGAGGGACACGTGCGCGTGGCAGCCGTTGCCGGTCAGGTTGGCGAACGGTTTGGGCATGAAGGTCGCGCGCATACCGTGGCTTTCGGCAACGCTTTTGGTCATGTACTTGAAGAACACGTGCCGGTCGGCGGTCTTCAAGGCGTCGTCGTAATCCCAGTTCATCTCGAACTGGCCGTTGGCGTCCTCGTGGTCGTTCTGGTAGGGCCCCCAGCCCAGCTCGATCATCGCATCGCAGATTTCGCTGATCACCGGGAAGCGCCGCATCAGCGCCTGCTGGTCGTAGCAGGGTTTGGGTTGAATATCCGAAGGATCGGAAATCGCGCTGCCGTCAGGGGTGGTCAGAAAGTACTCGCATTCGACGCCGGTCTTCATACGGTAGCCTTTCTTGGCGGCACGCGCGAGCTGGCGTTTCAGAACGATGCGCGGTGAAGCTTCCACCTCTCTGCCATCCATCCAGAGGTCCGCGGCCACCCAGCCGACTTCCGGCTTCCACGGCAGCTGAACCAGACTGTCGGCATCGGGAACAGCAAACATGTCCGGGTCGGCCGGTGTCATGTCCAGCCAGGCGGCGAATCCCGCAAAGCCCGCGCCCGCTTTCTGCATTTCGCCGATCGCGCGCGCCGGCACCAGCTTGGCGCGCGTTCCGCCGAAGAGATCCACGAAGCTGAT
Organism: Chromatiales bacterium; assembly: GCA_024644045.1. Lineage (GTDB taxonomy): Bacteria > Pseudomonadota > Gammaproteobacteria > JAHELT01 > JAHELT01 > JAHELT01. The sequence continues at coordinate 12,278 of JAHELT010000112.1, forward strand.
CAGAAAGTACTTGATCCCGCGATCTTTGGCGACGCGAGCGAGATTGGTGGCCATCGACATGCTCCCCCTTTGATTCTTGATTTTGCATGCGCGCGGGCCAGACAGCCGCACGCCCTCGAAGTTATCATTCTGTCCGGGCGATTGTCAGCGACCATCGTCGCGCTGTGCCGGGACGTGCGTTTATTGTAACGCGTCCGCGCCCGAATTCCCGGCTGCGGTCAGGCCCGCCGGCCGACCAGTGGAATGCCGCTGGCCCTGGCGGCTGCCAGGGTGACGGCGCGCAGGTCTTCCGGCTCGACGTTGTGCAGGTTGGTCTTACCGGTGCAACGCGCCATCATGGACGCTTCGCCGATGCTCGCTTGGATGACATTGGCAGCCGCAGAAGCCCGGTCCTGCTCGGTGTAGTCGGCGCCGAACTGCAGGCCCTGCGCGGTGATCTCGCCACCCACCGCAAGCCCGATGGCAGTGCCGAGGACCAGTGCGTTCGCGCCCATGCCGATCAACTTGGCGGCATCGGTGCCCGAACGCACGCCGCCGAAGTAGATCACGTCGAATGCCTCTTCACGCCGCAGGCGACGCAGTATCGTGATGGTCTCACGCAGCATCTCGAGGTTCGGAGGATGAAAGACCTCCGCCCATTCGGCCGTGATATCGCCGCTGCCGTCGACCAGCAGAAAGTCCAGCGCCTGCTCGAGCGAAGCCTCGATCGCGGCGGGCAGCAGTTCCACTGACGAAACACCCAGCCCTAAAGCCTGTGATTGCCCGGTGCGCGCCGGCTTCAACGGCGCACCACCGTCATACATGAACACGACGCCGGCGGCCGCAGAATCGGGCTGCAGCACAGCGCCCGGCGGGACCAGCTGAATCCAGCGCATCGCATCGGAAGGCCGCTCGCGGCCCAGGTAGTACGCACCCACCCCGGCTGCCCCGGCGGCCACCGAGGCGCGCACGTCCGCCGGCGCATTGTCGAAACCCGTGACCATGAATGGATGCACCATAGGCAGCTTGTCCGCCAGGTTGAGCGCCACGTTGCACGCTTCGCGATACGGGTCGATCACCAGGCGCGACAGATTCGCCGGCAGGAACACGAGATCGTCAAGATTCGCGGGGCGCCCTTCGGGAAACGGGTTCTCGCGCATACGCAAGCGCTTGTGCAGCATCGCGCGCAGCTTTGCGTGATCCAGCGGGTTGGTGCGCGCCATTGAAAAAATGTCTTCGCGGTGCGCCACGGAGTAGTCGGGCGACCCGGTCTCGGCATCGCAGCGATAGCAGCGCGACGCTTCCGCACGGGCCGTCTCCCAATCGTACGTCGACTCGATCTCCGGGAACTCGACCGGATTCTCGCCGAGTCCGAAAAACTGCGGATGCTGCGGCGGGAACTTCTCCCACATGATGTCCTGCGCAACCGGCACGCGACGCGTGCGATAGGGCGTGCGGTAAGGCAGCGGGTTTTCGTTGCCCTGCAGAAACGCCTTCACGTAGTAAGCTGCACGCTGGCCGTGATGCATGGCCATCACCAGGGTCGATCCCCCGAACGCGCCGTCGCCCGCCGCGAACACTTTCGGGTCAGCGGTGCGCATGCTGTCCCAGTCAGTGCGCACGCGATCTTTTGCCATCAGGCCGCGCTCGTCGAGCTCGGCGCACTCGCCCTGCTGGCCGACGGCGGCGATCACCAGGCCGCAGTCGATCGTATGCTCACTGCCGGCAATCTCCACCGGGCGCCGGCGCCCGTCTTCGTCGGGCTCGCCCGGCCGCGTCTTGACGCAGCGCAGGGCAAGGCCGTTGCCTTGCGGTTCGACCGCCATCTGCTGGGTGTTGTAAACGAACTCGACCCCCTCCTTGATGGCGCCTTCGAGTTCGATCCGGCGCGCCGGAATCTCGTCCGGACCGCGGCGATAGATAACTTTGACCGCTTTGCAGCCGGGCAGCCGCAGCGCCGCGCGGCAGGCATCCATGGCCACATCGCCGCCGCCCACCACAACCACCGTAGCCGGCACCTCGGGGCGTTCGCCGTCGTTTACCCTGCGCAGAAACCCTACGCCGTCGACCACGCGGGGGTCGTCATCCTCGCCCGGTATGCCCATGGCCTTGCCCCACCAGGAGCCGATCGTCAGCAGCACGGCGTCGTGCCGTGCCTTCAACTCGTCCAGCGTGACATCGCGTCCGAGCGCGCTGTTGAAGTGCAGATGCAAGCCCGGGCAGCGCTTTTCCAGACGCTCGATGTCCTCCTGGATGACCCCCGGCGGCAGCCGGAACGCCGGAATGCCCCAGATCATCATGCCGCCGGCGCGGTCGGTCATCTCGTGCACGTGCACCTCGTAACCGGCTTCGGCGAGCGACTGCGCGGCGGCCAGTCCGGCGGGACCGGCGCCGACGATGGCCACCGTTTGTGGCTGCGTGACGGGCACCGGCGTCGGTTGCCAGGTCGCACCGAGCTTGTCCATGACGAAACGCTTCAGATTCCGGATCTGCAGCGGCCCGTCGCTGTCGGTGCGTCGGCATGCCGGTTCGCAAGGTGCGTCGCAGACGCGACCGCAGATCGAGCTGAACGGATTGGTGGCGGTGATCGCCTCGAACGCCGCATCGAACTTACCTTCCCATATGTAGCCTATGTAGGACGGTGCATCGGTACCGATCGGACAAGCCACCTGGCAGGGCGCGGGCACGTAGTTCGGCTGCGAGGCGTGATCCTCGTAGTCGGGCGGCGCCGCGGGCACCAGGATCCGGTTGATGTCATACACCGCCATCAGGCGGTTCTCACGTTGAGGCCGGCACCGCGCGCGCGGTACTGCGGCGCGTACTCCAGCCCGGTGATGCTGGCCGCCTCCGGCGTCACCGCGACCAGGTCGTCACGGTTCAGATCGCGCACACTCCCGTAGCCCAGGGCTCCGGTCAACGCCGCGATCTGCCAGCGTACGCCCTCTAGGAAGCGGTGGATGTTCTTGGATTCGACCTCCGGGTCGTAGCGCGCTTCGTGTTCCGGATCCTGTGTGGCGATACCCGTCACGCACTGGCCGACGTGGCACTGCATGCAGGCGATGCAGCCGCCGGCGATGATCGCGGATGTGCCGAAGGCGACCGCGTCCGCGCCCAGCGCCAGCGCCTTGACCGCGTCCACGCCATCGCGGATCCCTCCCATCAGGACGACCTGAATGTCCTGCCGGCGTCCGATGCTTTCCAGCGCGTCCAGCGCTTCGATGATGGCCGACAGCGTCGGCGTGCCCACGTAGTCGATGACCTCCGCGCTGCCGGCGCCGGTCGAACCCTGCATGCCGTCCAGCTCGATGAAATCGAATCCGTCCTTCACGGCGATCTTGACGTCGTCGCGCACCCGCCCGGCGCCGAGCTTCACGCTGACCGGCAGCCGGTAGCCGGTGGCTTCGCGCAACTCCTCGACCTTGATCACCAGGTCGTCCGCGCCCAGTATGTCCGGGTGGCGCGAGGGCGAGCGCAGATCGATCCCCGGCGGGATACCGCGGATGCGCGCAAGCTCGGGCGTGACCTTCTTCGCCATCAGCTGTCCGCCAAGCCCGGGCTTGGCACCCTGGGAAATGTAGATCTCCAGACCGTCCGCACGGTTCATGTCGTGGATGTTCCAACCCAGGCGCCCGCCCAGCATCTGGAAGATCAGCTGCTTGGCGGCGTTGCGCTGAGCATTACTCATGCCGCCTTCACCGGTGTTCTCCGCGATCCCGGCCAGGCTCGATGCCAGACCCACGGCACGCTTGGTCGATGCGCTCAGCGCACCGTAGCTCATCGGCGCGATCATCACCGGCATGGAGAGCTTCAGCGGGTTGGCGCCGTTGATACCGCCGATCTCGGTGTACATCGCCACTTTCGACAGCACGTCGGCGTCGCGGCCCGCCTCCGAGAGGTCCTTCCTGAAGGCCAGATCGGACAGGTGCGGCAATGGCCGCGCGCCGCCGTAGCCGCGAATGCGGTAGCGCCCGATCTGCGACTTGATGTACAGATCTTCCTGTACCTTGGGGTTCCAGTACTGCGAGTTGCCGGAAAACGTGAAAAACGGAATGCTGCGCATCTGCCGCTCGCTGGTCGCGTAGCGCAGTTTCTTGCCGGCGTTGACGATTTTCTGGAAACTGCCCTTGAACGCAATTCCGTAGCGATCGAGAAACGCCTTGATGTCATCGATCTCGGCCGCCTCGGTGTCGGTGAACTGCGCATCGGAGCCCAGGTCGAGCACCTTGCCGGCGACGAATATCTCGCCGGAGGTCATGTCCTCGCCGACCCGCTCGCCGGAATCGCCGAGAATGATGATACGCCCGCCGTACATCATGTAACCGGCCATGAAGTTGGCGTTGCCGGCGCAGCACAGGGTGCCGGCCTTCATGACCTGACCGGCACGCGAGCCCATGTTGCCGCGTACGACGATTTCAGCGCCGCGGATGGCGACGCCGGGGATCGCGCCCGCGTTA
>JAHELT010000257.1 GCA_024644045.1 Chromatiales bacterium
TCGCCATCAACGTCCGCCGTGAACACCGAGAACGGCGAGTCCGCGCTCGCCGCGATCTGGGCTCGCGTTGAGTACCGGTCAGGCGGCCGCGGACGTCAGTTTGCAGTTCTTCTTTCCGGTCGCGGTCGGCGGAAAGGCGGCCAACACCATCGACAGCCTCACAGCGGAATACGTCAAGCAGACGCCGGGCGTGAAGATAGATGCCGTGTACGCCGGGAGTTACCAGGACACCATCACGAAGGTGCTTACGGCCGTGCGAGGCGGCAATCCCCCTCAACTGTCCGTGATACTGGCAGTCGACATGTTCACACTGATAGAAGAGGATGCGATCGTTGCGTTCGAGGATCTGATAAAAACCGATGCCGAGAGAAAGTGGCTGGACGGGTTCTATCCGGCATTCATGGAAAACAGCCGCACCGGCGGAAAGACCTACGGCGTGCCTTTCCAGCGCTCGACACCGGTGCTCTACTGGAACAAGGAGGCATTCAAGGAAGCCGGACTGGACCCGGACACGCCGCCCGCCACCTGGGAGGAAATGGTCGCTTTCGGCCAGAAACTCACCAAACGCGATTCCGCCGGTAACGTGACGCAATGGGGTTTGCGTATACCGACCTCCGGCTTTCCCTACTGGCTGTTTCAGGGATTGAGCACGCAGAACAACGCTTTCTTGATGAATTCGGATGGCAATCAGACCTATTTCAACGATCCCAAGGTCGTGGAGGCGGTCCAGTTTCTTGTCGACCTCAGCACCAAGCACAAGGTCATGGCGCCCGGCATCGTCGAGTGGGGAACCACGCCGAAGGCGTTCTTCGAACGCGAGACGGCCATGATGTGGACCACCACCGGTAACCTGACCAACGTACGCAGCAACGCGCCGTTCGAGTTCGGCGTCGGCATGCTGCCGGCCAACAAGCGTCGCGGCGCACCGACCGGCGGCGGAAACTTCTACATCTTCAAAGAGTCGACGGACGAGCAGAAGCGAGCCTCGCTCGAGTTCATCAAGTGGATCACCGCGCCGGAGCAGGCCGCCAAGTGGACGATCGCCACCGGCTACGTGGCGCCACGCCCGGACGCCTGGGACACACCCGCAATGCAGGCTTATACGAAAGATTTCCCCCCGGCGCTGGTGGCGCGCGATCAACTCAAGTTCGCTACCGCGGAGCTCTCGACCTACCAGAATCAGCGCGTCACGACGATCTTCAACGACGGTCTGGAAGCCGCCATCATCGGCAAGAAATCACCGCAGGATGCGATGGACGAAGCCCAGCGAAAAGCTGATCGGATACTGAAAAGCTACCGCTGAGTAGGGCCCGGGGCGGGTGAGATAACCCGCCCCGGTGCGACCAGGGCCGTGTTCAGATACCGCGCGACGATTTATGGCTGGCTGCTGCTGTTGCCGGCCGTAGTAATGCTTGCCGCATTTACGCACTATCCCGCGATCATCACGTTCTGGCACAGTTTCTTCTCCACGCCGCGCGGCAAGCGGCAGGCGAAATTCATTGGCTTGGACAATTACCGCACGATGCTGGAGGACGATATCTTCTGGCAGGTGTTGTGGAACAACCTGTGGTATGCGCTGGGCACCATACCGATTTCGATCGGGCTGGCGATCGTCATGGCGCTCTGGGTGAACGGAAAGCTGGCCGGCCGTGGTTTTCTGCGTATGTCCTATTTCACTCCGACCGTGCTGCCCCTGATTGCGGTGGCCAATATCTGGATGTTCTTCTACACCCCCGGTTTCGGGCTCATCGATCAGATAACGGGCTTGTTCGGGATCGCAAGGCACAACTGGCTCGGCGACCCGGACACGGTGCTGAGCGCCATTATTGTTGTCGCCATCTGGAAAGAAGCCGGCTTTTTCATGATTTTCTACCTTGCCGCCCTGCAGAGCATACCGCCAACGCTGGCAGAAGCCGCCGCGCTGGAGGGCGCGGGCCGCTGGTATTTCTTCCGCCGCGTTACCTTCCCGTTGCTGATGCCGACGACGCTGTTTGTCATGATCAACGCGGTGATCAATTCGTTTCGTCTGGTCGACCATGTCTTTCTGATGACCGAGGGTGGGCCGGACAACGCCAGCTCGCTGCTGCTGTACTACATATACGAAAACGCATTCAAGTATTGGGACACGAGCTTTGCCGCGACGCTCACCGTTGTGCTGCTGGTGATATTGGCGGTGTTCTCGATCGGACAGTTCCTTTACCTGGATCGCAAAGTGCACTATCAATGAACTCGCCGTTCGCGTCGAGCCAGTTGGATCGGTGGCTTAATACTTTCGGCGCCTGGCTGCTCGGTATCCTGTGGTTCCTGCCGCTCATATATGCCGTGTGGACGGCTTTTCATCCCGCCGCCTACGCCGTGCGCTTCGAGCTGCTGGCCCCGCTCACGCTCGAAAATTTTGCCAAGGCCTGGTCAGCTGCACCGTTTGCACGCTATTTCCTGAATACCATCATGCTGGTCACGCTGATACTGCTTGCGCAGTTCGTGCTGTGCACGCTGGCTGCCTATGCGTTCGCCAGGTTCGAGTTCTTTGGCCGTGACTTGATTTTCCTGCTCGTGCTGCTGCAGCTGATGGTGATGCCGGACATTCTGATTGTCGAAAACTATCGCACCATGAACTATCTCGGCTTGCTCGACACCATCACCGCCATAGGTCTGCCTTACATGGCGTCGGGGTTCGGGATTTTTCTGCTGCGGCAGACTTTCAAAACGGTACCGCGCGAGCTCGACGAAGCGGCGCGTATAGAAGGCGCGAACTTCCTGCAGATTCTGTGGAAGGTTTACGTGCCGCTGGCGAAGCCCGTTTATGTCGCCTACGGGCTGGTATCCGTGAGCTATCACTGGAACAATTTTCTGTGGCCGTTGATCGTCACCAACTCGGTGGAAACACGGCCGTTGACCGTGGGCCTGAGTATCTTCTCATCGACAGATCAGGGCGTCGACTGGTCGGTCATCACCGCCGCGACACTGATGACGTCGGGCCCGTTGCTTGTGGCGTTTCTGCTTTTCCAACGCCAGTTCGTGCAGAGCTTCATGCGCGCAGGTATCAAGTAGACTTGATGCCCTAGATCCCCATCGGCGCACGTTCGGGTACTCATGGATTTTTGATACGCGGATCGACCGGCCCCGGCTTCCCTGATCTTGATGTGTATCAACAGTCTGTGACAGTCGAACTGGTATCTTCCAGTTCTTGGTGCACCCAATCTGGAGATCATCGTAACCGAGATGAGGTTTTTATCTTCATTTGCGCCGGCACTTCTGATCGCCGGCTTCGGCTACCCGTGGAGCGTGCTGGCCGGTACGCCGGCCACACCCGAAATCACGTCGCAGGGCTTTCGGCTGGACCTCGAGCAAACCGGGTTGTTGAGGCAATTCCCGCGAATCAGGGTACGTGTGGAAGCGCAAGAGCGCATCGAAGTGCTGCAGATCAGTGAGCGCTCATACGAGGTGGATCTCGCGAGTACGCCCGAAAGAGCGCACTTTCGACTGTTCGGCCTGAAAAAGCGGCCAAAATCCAGGCAGGACGTGACACTCGACTTCAAGAACTACATCAATGCGAAAATCGAACAAGAGGGGCAGTACAGTATTCATATTCACGTGGTTGACGAGGAACGACAGTCCGCCGACGCTGTACTGCAGATCCGTGTCACTGCCGAAAAACCTGAAGACGAACGCGTTGATACATCCAGCCTGCCGATAGAGACGACGCATTTCACCCTTCAGCGAATCGGGGCAGGAGAAGTGACCGGCGCGCGGGGACTGGGGATCACCTGGAAAACTGTCGATAGTGCTCCTGTGACGATTGCGCTGACAAAAACCGAGAGCGGCGCAGCCAAGCTCGTGGATTTACTGCCCTCCGATTTCGATGGTGTAGAGACAAAGACGCAATTGAGTGACCGGATCACCAACACCGAAGGCGTGGAAGAAATCAAGTTTGCAACGGCGAACGACAAAGCAGCAGATAAGGTGTTCGCCGTCGTCAATCGCGAAACGCCTTACATCCTGAAGGTCGAAACAAGCGAAACGCGTGTTACCCCGCTAGGTACGACGGTAACATTGAACGGAAAGATCAAACACTAGAGACACTTTCATCACCAGAGATCAATACGATGACTGAGTACATTAAGGAGAG
>JAHELT010000258.1:0-2669 GCA_024644045.1 Chromatiales bacterium
GCGCGCCAGGTTCTTGCCCCAGCCGCCGACGCCCACACAGCCCACGTTAATCATTCGAAATGCTCCCGCGTTTCTATCTGCCGCACACCAGGCGGCACATCGCCTCCGCCGTCAGTTGCGCGGCGTTTCCTGATCCAAATTCCCGGCGAGCCGCAGCGCTAAAATCGACGTCTGCGTCCGCAGAGCTGTCAAGCGATCGGATCACCGCTGTCGATATGTCATCAGGATCCGTACCCGCGACAACGTTGCCCCCGCCCTCCACCGTCTCTACCCACTCGGTTTCGCTACGCAGCGTCACGCATGGGCAGTTCAGAAAGAACGCTTCTTTCTGCAGCCCGCCTGAATCCGTCAGGGCGATCCGCGCATTGGCCAGCAGCTCGATCATGTCGAGGTAGCTCAGGGGCTCGATCAGTCGGAACCGGGAGTCCGGCGCCCAGCTGGGGTGTTCGTCTTGCAAGCGGCGTGCCGTGCGCGGATGCACCGGGAACACCAACGGCAGGCGTTTGCCGGCGATACGATTCAGGGTCTGCAGCAGCATGGGCAGCGCCGGGCCGTCGGTGTTTTCCGCACGGTGCAGCGTGACCACGCCGTAGCCGCGCGGCGCCACGGACAACTGCTCGAGGATGCGTGATTTCCGCGCGGCAAGTTCACGGTTGAACAGCACCGCGTCGTACATGATGTCGCCGGAATAGAACGCCTTGGCGCCCAGGTTCTCGGTTTCCAGATTGCGCATGGCGGTACGCGTGGGTGCGAGCAGCTGGTCCGCTGTGTGGTCCGCCACGATGCGGTTGATCTCCTCGGGCATGCCGCGGTTGAAGCTACGCAGGCCCGCCTCCACGTGGCTCACCGGGATGTGCAGCTTGGCCGCGGCCAGGGCGCCGGCCAGCGTCGAGTTGGTGTCGCCGTAGACGATCACGAGGTCCGGTCGGCGTTCGAGCAGCAGTCCCTCGAGCTGCTCCAGCATGCGGCCCGTCTGCGCACCATGCGACGCCGAGCCGATGCCGAGGTCGACCGCCGGGCGCGGAATCTCCAGCTCCTCGAAGAACACCTGCGACATGGCCGCGTCGTAGTGCTGTCCGGTGTGCACGATGCTGTGCTCCACCGCGGCGCGGTAGGTGTCACCCGCGAGCTCGCGGCTCAGCGGCGCGACCTTGACGAACTGCGGACGTGCGCCGACGATGCTGACGAACCGAAACGGCATCTAGTGTCCTGTCCCGTAAGCAACGTACCATTGTGAGCGCGTGTTGCGTGCCGCGTGACGGCGCTGCCGCAACGGTATCCCGATTACCGGGCGTCGACACACCGCCGCGGGACGCGACGCACGCGCCCCTCGTCGATCAGTGAGACAGGTCACTAGTGGTGGAAACCCGCGATCGCGTCTACGACGTAGTCCAGCTGCGCCTCAGTCAGTTCGGGATACACCGGCAGCGCCAGCGTCTGCGCCGCCGCGCTCGAGGAGTGCGGAAAATCGCCTTGCGCATAACCCAGGTCCGCAAAGCATTCCTGCGCATGCAGCGACACCGGGTAATAGACCTCAGTGCCGATACTGGCTTCCTTCAAGCTCGCCTGTAACGCGTCACGCTGCGATACGCGGATCACGTACTGGTTGTAGATGTGGCGATACCCCTCGCACCGATGTGGCGTCTGCACGGCCTCGCCGAGCCCGGCATCGGCGAGCGCCTGCGTGTAATGGGCGGCGTTGCGCTGGCGCCCCTCCGTCCACTGATCCAGATACCGCAGCTTGACCCGCAGCACCGCGGCCTGCAGCTCGTCGAGCCTGAAATTACCGCCCACCAGCGCGTGATAGTACTTCGGTTTCGAGCCGTGCACACGCAGTATGCGCATGCGCTCGGCGAGCTCGGCGTCGTTGGTGGTGCACATCCCGCCGTCGCCGAAGGCGCCGAGGTTCTTGCTGGGGAAGAAAGAGAAGCAGCCGATGTCGCCCATGGAGCCGGCGCGTTTCCCCCCGGCGTACTCCGAACCGATAGCCTGTGCTGCATCTTCCACGACCTGCAACCCGTGGGCGGCGGCCAGGTCGCCCAGCACCGACATCTCCGCGGTCTGACCGAACAGGTGCACGGGCATCAGCACCTTCACTTCGCCCTGCGTAGCGCGGTTGATCAGCTTGCCGCCGCGCGACTCGCAACCTTCGCTTATGAACGCATCGACGGCCTCCGGCGCCAGATTGTAGGTAAGCGGGTCGATATCGCAGAATACCGGCCGCGCACCGAGCCGCGACACAACACCCGCGGTGGCGAAAAACGAGTAGGGCGTGGTGATCACCTCATCGCCCCGACCCACGCCCAGCGCCATCAGCGCCAGCAGCAGCGCATCCGTTCCCGACGACACACCGACCGCGTGCGCGCAATGGCTGTAAGCCGCAATCTCGTTTTCCAGGTCACTCACCTGGGGTCCCAGGATGAATCGCTGTGTCTCGAGCACGCTGTCCATCGCCGCGCGGACCTCGTCCTCGATACTCACAAACTGGGCCTTCAGATCCAGCAAAGGCACGTTCATCGTCTGTTTCTTCACGGCCGTGGCACCGCTCATGGTCCATTCTCCTGTAAAACTTCGCTAACCTTTAATCCTGATTTCCGGTAGAGCCGCTCGCCGCACCGGCAGGTCGCCTGCTCCTGCGAATCGGTCTGCACGCTCAGGTGCAGACTCTC
>JAHELT010000258.1:2679-4105 GCA_024644045.1 Chromatiales bacterium
GCACTGACAGCTCCAGCCTTGAATTCTTGCGGGGTTGCCAAACACCCGGGCAAAGTCGGGCACATCCCGCGTTACCACCGCACCGGCTCCGATAAAGCAGTACTTGCCAAGAGTAACGCCGCAAACCACCGTGGCATTGGCACCGATCGTAGCCCCGCGCCTGACTCGCGTGGTCCGATACTCGTTCTTGCGCTCGACGTGGCTGCGCGGATTAATCACATTGGTGAACACCATGGACGGGCCGCAGAACACATCGTCCTCGAGAATCACGCCCGTGTACACCGAGACGTTGTTCTGGATCTTCACGTTGTTGCCAATAATGCAGTCCGGCGAAACCACGACATTCTGTCCGATATTGCAGCGCTCGCCGATGCTCGCGTTCGCCATGACGTGCGAGAAGTGCCAGATACGGGTGCCTGCGCCGATGCTGCACGGCTCATCGATGTAAGAGGACTCGTGCACGAAAAAGTCGGGTTTGGTCTGCTTGCTCATGTCGTTATGCCGAAGCAGATTTGACCTCGGACAGGAAGTCGAGCTGCTCCGCCGGCTCGGTCAGCCAGTGCCCGTGCTGCTCCCAGAACTCGTTCACCGAGCGGATGACCTCGTTGTTATTGAGCGTATTGTTGACGAACTGCGAGGTGTTGAGCACGAAGAAATCGGGGTGCTCGGTGACGCAGCGCGGCACCAACGTAGAGTACTCGAGCACCTGCAGCGGCTGCACTTTGAAAGCGCGGTTGATATGGATACTCTCGATCGCACTCCAGTCGTAGTCCGGAAACATCAACCGGGCCCCCTGCATGAACGCTTCGCTCAGTTCGCTCTCGCCAGCGCGCAGCATCGGATCGGTGGACAGCAGGTACTTCGGAAAATACGTTACGTAGCGGGCCGCCGTCTCCGATGGATCAACGACCGTGCTCATACCAATGACACCAGTGAACGGAATCCGCTGATCGGCGATGTTCACTACGTAATAGGGCACGATCGGCTGGTGTGTAATCAGCACCATGCAGATGACACCGAGGTATTCGACGTCGCGCTTGTCGTTCTCAATACGCACCAGACCCGGTGCGCAGACATCGCGCAGCACGTTGACCGGGCTGGTGAACACCAGCTTGTCGTAATGCTCGCGTTGCCCGTCGCGTTCCACCCAGATCCCGGCATTCTTGTCCGCCGTGATGCGCTCCACACTGGATCCAGTGTGAATCGCCCCGCCCTGCTCCTCGATACATTCGAGCAGGCGTTCGAAAACCGCCTTGTAACCGCCCGACACATGGCCCATCTGCTCTTTCTGAGCAGACGAGTCGCGGGCCGAAAACAGGCGTTTGATGTATGACCAGATGAACACGGCCGACACGCGTTTGTAGTTCTCTCCAAGCTTCGCAAGCAGCAGCGGCTTCCACATTTTTTCGTAGGTGGCTCTCCCCGA
>JAHELT010000259.1 GCA_024644045.1 Chromatiales bacterium
CGACATCGGCTACGACAGCGACGAAGTCGGCTTCAATCCTGCTGCCTGCACCGTCGTCAACGCTCTCGGCCTGCAGTCGCCGGACATTGCCATGGGTGTCGACGAAAGCGACGCGCACGAGCAGGGTGCGGGCGACCAGGGCCTCATGTTCGGCTACGCCACCAACGAAACCGACGTGCTGATGCCGGCACCGCTGACCTACGCCCATCGTCTGATGCAGCGTCAGGCCGAGATGCGCCGCTCGAATCTGCCGTTTCTACGTCCCGATGCGAAAAGCCAGCTGACGTTCCGCTACGACGCAGACGGCACGCCCATGGCCATCGATGCGGTAGTGCTGTCAACCCAGCACACGCCGCACATCAGCCAGGAAGACTTGAATGAGGCCGTGCGTGAAGAAATCCTCAAGCCCGTGCTGCCGGCCAACTGGATAACCGGGGATACCAAAATCTACATAAACCCCACCGGCCAGTTCATCATCGGCGGTCCGGTTGGAGACTGCGGGCTTACCGGGCGCAAGATCATCGTCGATACCTACGGCGGCATGGCACGCCACGGCGGCGGTGCGTTCTCCGGGAAGGATCCGTCAAAAGTGGACCGCAGCGCTGCCTATGCCGGCCGCTACGTGGCTAAAAACCTGGTTGCCGCGGGTATTGCAGAACGTTGTGAGATACAGGTGAGCTACGCCATCGGTGTCGCGGAGCCCACTTCAATCAGCGTCAACACTTTCGGCACCGGCAAGATCTCCGACGCCGAGATTGTTCATCTTGTGCGTGAGCATTTTGATTTGCGACCCAAAGGTTTGATCGACATGCTCGACCTGAAACGCCCGATTTACCGGGCAACGGCTGCATACGGCCATTTCGGGCGCACTGAAGATACGTTCAGCTGGGAACGCACAGACCGCGCGGACGCGCTGGCCGCCGCCCTGTAACCGCAGCCCACCGCAGGATACCGGCGACGCGTATGAACACACCCGTAAGCTTCGAGTTCTTCCCACCCCGCGACGAGACCGCCCGCGCGCGGCTGGTCAGCAACGTGGCGAGCAGACTGGGCAGCCTGAAACCGGAGTATTTTTCCGTCACGTACGGTGCCGGTGGCTCCACCCGCGACGGCACCCGCCAGACCGTCTGCGACCTGCTGGCGGCGGGTTACCCGGCAGCGCCGCATCTGTCGATGGGCTCAGACGACGCTGCCGATATCCTGTCGCAGCTGCACGACTACGCGAACCAGGGGGTGCGGCGTATCGTTGCGTTGCGCGGTGATCAGCCATCGGGATACGGTGCATCGCGCTTCGAGCGCAACGCTGAGAACCTCGTAACGCTCATCCGCCAGCACACCGAGCAACAGTTCCACCTCGTTGTTGCCGCTTACCCCGAAACCCACCCGGACGCACCAGGCGCGGCGGCTGATCTGGAGTTTTTCAAACGCAAGGTCGACGCCGGTGCCGACAGCGCGATCACCCAGTACTTCTACAATGCCGACGCCTACGAAGACTTTCTCGAGCGCAGCGCCCGGGCGGGTATCAGCATCCCGATCGTGCCTGGCGTCATGCCCATCACCAATCTGGAAAACCTGGTGCGCTTTTCCGAGCGTTGCGGCGCCGACATTCCGCGCTGGCTGCGTTATGTCCTTACGGATCTGCAGGATGACGAGGCGGCGCTCGTCGACTTCGGCGTAGAGTTCGTCAGCAAGCTGTGTGAGCGCCTCATTACGCTGGGCGCCCCGGCACTGCACTTCTACACCATGAACCGTTGGGGCGCGACCACGCGTATCTGCCAGAATCTGGCTGCCTGAGCGCGCAATGCCGCTGCGTTTTCTGATCCCGGTGACCGAGCCTGTAAACACCGGCGACCTCATTACCCTCGACAGAGAGCAGGCGCACTATATCAGCCGCGTCATGCGCAGCAGGCCCGGTGAGGTGCTCGACTGTTTTGACGGTAAAGGCCTTGCCTTCTCGGCAAGCGTGCAGGCTGCCGGTCGCCAGACCCAGCTGTGTGTAGAGACGATGATGCCAAGGGCGCCTGCGCCAACCCCCAGCCTGGCGCTGGCGCTGGCGCTTGTGAAAGGCCCGGCAATGGACCGGGCTCTGCAACAGGCTGTGGAACTGGGCGCCACGCAAATCCAGCTGCTGCAGACTGCGCGCACCGAAGTCACCTGGAAAGATCCGCGGCGGGCAGAAAACCGGATGGCACACTGGGAGAAGGTAATCAAGGGTGCCTGCGAGCAGTGCGGCGCACTTTATCTGCCCGAGCTGAGCGCGCCCGCGTCCCTAGCTACCGCACTTGATAAAGCCGGAGCAACGGCGCTGGTATTCGACATGAGTGGCGCCCCGCTGCCGGCTACGCTGGACAACGCTCCGCTCACCCTGTTCATAGGTCCCGAAGGCGGCTGGGATGCAGCCGAGCTTCGTGCTTTTCAGGCGCAGGGGGCTTGCGTGTACCGGCTGGGATCGAAGACGTTACGGGCGGAAACCATGCCTGCGGTAGCACTGGCGCTGTTGCAGCAGGCGCAGGGGTGGCGCAGCTAGACCGCGCCCGTTGTGTTGAGGCTTTTGCCGAGCTCCGCCAGGCAGTCTTCGATGTAGGCAAGATTAGGGATAACCGCCGCTTCCGTGGCAACTTCCACCCGCATTGCGTCCGCCGGGCCAAGGGCATGATCGAGATTCCGGATGTCTTCTTCCATGAGCTGCAGCATGCGCGGCAAACCCTGGGAGGCCAGCGCGTAAAACGCGGGCCCTGAACTGTGCCGAGCGCGGTTCATGACCACCAGGCAGCGGGCTGACGGCGGGGCAGCCGCCTCGTCGCCGAAGCCTGCATAGTGCACCACAGACAGGTTCTTACCGCGCCAGCCGACGTGTCCCATGCACCATCCCGGACCGTCCGCGAGGACCTTGATCCGGCGCCAAGGCACAATTTCCGCCACACAGATATTGGGCAGCAACAGCTGCACGCCTGGTGTGGGAATCAAAACGCAAGAGAGTTCGTTTGCCTGGTCTGCCACTGCTGCCGCCGTGCTCAATGTTCTGTCCTCAATACTGCCCGAGACTGTCTGCTTCGATATGAGCGGCCTCAGTCGCGGGCCACAAGCTCATCGATTGTGGCAAGCAGCTCGTTCTCCTGAAACGGCTTGCCAAGGAATTTGTTCACGCCCAGCTGACTGGCGTGTTCTTTGTGCTTGTCGCCCGTGCGCGAACTGATCATGACGATGGGAAGGTTACCCAGCCGCTCGTCGTGCCTTACCTGGCGCGCGACCTCAAACCCGTCCATCCGCGGCATTTCAATATCCAGCAACATGATGTCCGGTCGTCGTTCCTGCAGGAGCGCCACGGCTTCAATGCCATCTTTGGCCACCAGTACGTCCATACCCTGGCGTTCCAGCAGACGCGAGGTTACCTTGCGCACGGTGACGCTGTCGTCCACCACCATCACGCAGCGCGGACCGCGGCGGCTGGGTTGGGTCTGCTGGCCGCGACGACCGCCCTGCAGATGCTGGGCACGGATCAGCGCGAGGAGATCGAGGATCACAACCACGCTGCCGTCACCGAGGATCGTCGCCCCGGAAATGCCGCCGACACCGGCAAACTGCGGACCCAGGCTCTTGACCACAATTTCGCGGCTTCCCTGGACCTGATCGACGTGGATTGCCACCGCATGTTCGCCCGACCGCACCAGCACCATCGGCACGCTGGCCTGACCCTGGGCTACACGATTGAACTCACGGCCGAGGTACTGGCCGAGATAACGCACACGATAAGGTATGCCGGCATATTCGAACGTTTTGCCCTCGCCGCTGTACAGCGCCTGCAGCTGATCCGGGCTCAGCAGCACGATACCTTCAATGGTATTGAGAGGAATGGCGTACTGATCTTCCGAAACGGTGACCATCAGCGCGCGGTTGACCGACACGGTGAACGGGACACGCACGATAAAACGCGTGCCTTTACCCGGGCGGGAAACGATGTTGATGCTGCCGCCGAGTTGCTTGACCTCGCTGTGCACCACGTCCAGACCCACACCCCGGCCGGAAATCTGGGTTACCGACTTGGCGGTGGAGAAACCGGGCGCAAGCACAAACTGCAGAATCTCCTCTT
>JAHELT010000113.1 GCA_024644045.1 Chromatiales bacterium
ATGCCAACCAACGCGCAAACGCGCTGTACAAGAAGATGCTCGCCGCGTACGAGGCACCCGCGCTGGATCCCGCCATCGACGAATCACTGCTTGCCTTCCTGGCCGAGCGCAAGTCCGCGGTGCCGGATTCCAACACCTGACCGTCAAACGCGTGAGGTGATCCCCAAGCCCGTCCCCGTCCCGGGCAGCGGCTGAGGTGTCAGCGACCGGCAATGCCGTGGCCGCCGAGTATCGGCCTTCGGTCTGGGCGCTGCTGCTCTCGATGGGATCGTTACTGGGCTCCTATGCCCTGCTTATGGCCGGCACCGGCCTGTTCAGCACGTTCATCGGATTGCGCGCCGGCCTGGAGGGGTTCTCCAGCGAGCTGATCGGCACCATGGCGGCGGCCCACTATGCCGGCCTGGTAGTGGGTTCGCTGCGCTGCGGACCACTCATCAATCGCGTCGGTCACATACGTGCGTTCGCGACATTCTCGTCGCTCATCGCCAGCGCGGTTCTGGTGTTTCCCTTCGTGCCGCACGCAGTGGCGTGGATCGCGCTGCGCGCGGTCATCGGTTTCAACACCGCGGGCGTGTTCATGGTGGCGGAGAGCTGGTTGAACCACAAAGCGTCGCCGAGCACCCGCGGGACCCTGCTGTCGATGTACATGGTGACGTCGTATCTGGCGCTTGGCGGCGGTCAGCTGCTGATCAACGCCGGCGAGCCGGTGAGCACCGAGCTGTTCATGCTCGCATCGATGCTTTTCGGGCTCGCGCTGGTGCCGGTGGCAATGACCCGGGCAACGCATCCGCCACCCGTCGAATCGACCCATTTCGGAATCCGCCGTCTGTACCAGATCTCGCCGGTCGCGATGATTACCTGCATCGGCTCCGGGTTGTGCACCGGGTCGATGTGGGGGCTCGGCGCCGTGTTCGGCAACGAGCTGGGGATGACCACGACCGAGATCTCCGCGTTCATGAGCGCCATCGTGTTCGCGTCCCTGGCGTTCCAGATTCCGATCGGCCGGCTGTCCGACCGCTTCGACCGGCGCCGGGTGATTCTCGGCGTCGTCATCGCCTGCGTGCTCAGCAGCGGGCTGCTGGTCGGTGTGATGGCGACACTCACGCACGGTATCCAGTTCGGGCTGGGCGGCGCGATCATGTGGGCCAACTATCCCTGGGTGGTGACCGGGCTCGCGGCGCTTTACGGCGGCTGGATATCGACGCTCTACCCGCTCAGCGTGGCTTACGCCAACGACTATGTCGAAGCGCAGGATCTGGTGCCGGCCAGCGCCGGACTGGTGCTGGCCTACGGCATCGGCGCAGCCCTGGGACCGATACCGGCAGGCTGGCTGATGCAGCTCTCCGGCCCCAGCGGCCTGTTCGAGTTCACCGCCGGCGTGTGCATCGCGCTGACCGTGTTCGTGGGTTTCCGCATGCGCCGGCGCGCGCGGGCGCCGATCGGTGAGAAAGAAGCGTTCGTCGCGCTGCCCGAGGCGACCTCGACGCCCGCGCCGCTCGAGGCCGATCCGCGCAGCGAGGTCGAGGCGCTCGCCCCGCGTCCCCGCTGGATGTCGATTCTCGACCGCCGCAAGCAGCCGCGGTAGCGGCGGTCAGTCCCTCAACACGGGGCGGCGGCGCACGCGCTCGCGGTACAGCACGTAACATCCGCAGGCCACCACGGCCAGGCCGCCGAGCACGGTACGCGGGCCCGGCACGTCGCCGAACACGAGGAACCCAAGCAGGCTGGCCCACACCAGGTAGGTGTACTCGAACGGCGTGATGCTGCTGACGATCGCGATACGATAAGCCTGTGTGATGCTCAGCAGCGCAACCGTGAACACGGCGCCCGACAGGACGGTCAGCCAGAGATCGCGCCCACTCGGCATCGACCAGCCCTGCACCAGGCTGACCGCAAAGCCGCCGCCGGACGGCGTATAGGGAACAACATGCACGATCGTCGACGCCACCATGCACAGCAACAGAAATGTGCCGGTGGTGTAGATCGCCATGGTCAGAGCATGCTCTGACAGGCCGATCTTGCGATTCAGTATCGGAATCATCGCGTAGCACAGCGCGCTGAACAGCGGCAGGGCAGACTCCACGCGGAACAGGGCCGACCCGGGGTTGAGCATCACGATCACGGCAGAGAAACCGACCGTGACGGCCAGCCAGCGATGCCAGCCGACGCGCTCGCCCAGCAGCGGCACCGACAGCGCGGTCACGAACAACGGCGCCGTCATGTATACGGCCGCCGCGTCTGCCAGCGGAATCTGCGACAGCGCCAGGTAGTAGGTGGTGAAGGCGAAAAAGGCCAGCACGCCGCGCGCCAGCAACGGCAGCGGCCGCGTCGCGTGCAGGATTCTGCCGCGCCGCAGATACTGCCCCAGCGGCACCAGGATGAGCAGCACGGCGATGGAGCGCAGTATCAGGACCTGCAGCACGGCGTAGCGGTCGGACAGGGATTTGATCAGCGAATCCTGGATGGCGAAACACAGCAACGCGAATACACAGAACAGGATGCCGGCCAGCGGCCGATGGGTGTCGTTCATGGCGCTGCTTCGAACAGCATCCTTTCGTTGCGACTCACGCAGGGCGCGCGCCGGCAAAGCTCAGCGGCAATGCGGCAGTGGCGTTCGGATTCAGGAGGATTGCGCCGGTGGATCGACCAGCGCGAGGAGCGCACGGGCACGCTTGACCACCGGCACGTCGATGACCAGGCCATCCAGTGAGGTCGAGCCGCGCCCCTGACGCTCGGCCTCCTCGAATGCCGCAACGATCCGCCGCGCGTGCGCCACCTCCTCGGGGCCGGGTGCGAAGGCGGCGTTGATGGGATCGACCTGCGCCGGATGAATTGCGAACTTGCCTTTGAAGCCGCAGCGTTGCGAGGCCCGCGCGTTGGCCACCAGTGCCTGCTGATCCCGGTAGGCGAAAAACGGGGTGTCGAGCGCGGGCACCTTCGCGGCGCGGGCCGCAGTGCACAGAACATTGCGCGCATAGGCGACTTCCTGATCGTCCTGCGAACGCGGTATCTGCATGTCGTTGGTGAAATCCTCCGCACCGAACGCCGCACCGACGATACGCGGGCTCGCGCAGCAGATTTCGTAGCAATGGACGATACCGAGCGCGGTCTCGATCCACGGGATCAGCTTCAGGCTGCCACGCGGTTGACCGCCGGCCTGCTCCAGGTCGCCGATCATCGCATCCAGTTGGCGCAGATCCTCGGCGGTGTTTACCTTGCCGATGGAAACGCCGTGAATGTGCGGTCCGATAACCGACGCCAGATCGCGTTCCGTCAATCCCGTGTCCAGCGCGTTGACGCGGGGTATAACCAGCTTACCGGTCGTATGCAGGCGCGCCAGATGCGCCGCGATCACCACACGCGCGTTGGACTTTTCCGCATCGGGCACCGAGTCCTCCATGTCCGGCACGAACGCATCGGGCGCAAAGGCCATCGCCTTTTCCAGCATGTTGGCTTTGTTGCCCGGAACGAACAGCAGACTGCGAAGCATTGGCATCATCACGAACGGCGCAGGCGGTGCTACAGCGTCGCATCATAAGTGACCGAGGCGCACATGCAAGTCTGAAGCGGCGCGCCTGCACGAAGGCGCGCCAGAGAGCGGCTGCCGGGACGGCTCAGGTGCTGACCGCGCGCGGCGCGGTCGGTGCAGATGCCAGCGGCTCGCCGCGCACCCGCATCTTTTCGTTCTGCAGAGTCTCGTTCAACAGGCTGGTGCAGGCATACAGGGCCCGTAAAGCGGGTGTCTGGATCCCCGTCACGTCCGCCAGCTCCAGCACGGCACCGAGCATCCCGTCGATCTCCAGCGCTTTACCGGCTTCAACGTCCTGCAACATGGAGGTCTTGTGCCTGCCTACGGCCTCGGCGCCCGCGATACGCTTGTCGATGCTCACGCGGAACGAAGCGCCCAAGCGTTCGGCCACCTGCTGCGCTTCCGCCATCATCGTCGCGGCCAGCTCGCGAGTCAGCGGGAACCGGCAGATATCCTCCAGGGTGGCGTGGGTCATCGCGCTGATCGGATTGAACGTCAGGTTGCCCCACAGCTTCAACCAGATCTCCGAGCGGATGTCGGTCAGCACGCGCGACTTGAAACCGGCATCCTCGAACATGGCCGCGATCGCGCGCACGCGCTGCGACTCGCTGCCATCGAGCTCGCCAACCGGAAAGCGGTTGCCTTCGACGTGCTGGATGACGCCGGGCTCGGCAATGGTGGCGGCCGGGTAGGCGATGCAGCCGATGATACGCCCCGCGTCGATGCCCCGTAACAGCGCACCGCCCGGATCAACCGTCTCGACCACGCGGTCCGCGTGGTCCCCGCCGAGCTTCTGGAAATACCACCAGGGAATTCCGTTCTGAAGGGTCACGATCACGGTCCCGGCATCGAACAAAGCCGGGAGGTCGTCCAGCACCGCTGCGATCTGGTGGGCCTTGAGGGCCAGCAGCACCACGTCCTGCGCCGCCAGCTCCGCAATCCTGTCGGTGGCCTGGACATTGCGGGCCAGCAGCTCTTCACCGTCCTGGTGCAGCTTCAGACCGTGCTGGCGGATCGCCGCAAGGTGCGGGCCGCGCGCAATCAGTGATACATCGTGGCCCGCGTCCGCCAGGCGGACCCCCAGCAAGCCACCGATCGCTCCGGCGCCCACCACACATACTTTCATGTCATACCCTCCCGGCAGCCGGCGGCCGGTCCGGATCCCGGTCCAAAAAAAACCGGCGGTTCACCGGCTGCGTTGTTGTCACGTCAATGCAATGAGCGTGATGTGTGCCACGCGTTTCAGTGCACCATGACAGTGACTATCTCGGCGTGGGTGAGCAGGTGTTGCGTCACCCCGCCGAACAGCAGCTGCCTCGAGCGCGAATGACTGAACCCGCCGACCACCAGAAGCTCGGCGCCCGCCTCCTTGCAACTGCTCAGCATCGCCTCGCCGACGGATCCCTTACCGCCGTCGAGCAGCCGCACCTGCGCCTCGATGCCATGGCGCCCCAGATAGTCGACCAGGCTCTGCACGCCGGCGCGGCGCTTCTCGGAAATGATCACCGAGACGCTTTTCATCTGCGTCAGCCAGGGGATGGTCATCGCCAGCGCGCGCGAGGCTTCCAGGCTTTCGTTCCACCCTATCGCGGCGTTCTCGATGCGCTTGGCCTGCCACGCGGGCGGCACGATGACAACCGGTCGGCCAGCACCGAGTAGAACCGCCTGGAGGTTGCGCCCGGCCGGCGTACGCCGCAAGCTGCCGCCTTCCAGTGTCGGGCGTTCGATAGTCACGGCGTCCGAAACCCGTGCATGGTGCACGATGCTGTCGCTGACCACCCCGAACTCCTCGTGCCAGCTGGCCGTAACGCCGCTGCCCTGCTGGTTCGGTTTGATGCCGTTACTGGCGCAAAACGCGTCGAACACGGCGTGCACTTCGGCGGCCTGCTCGCGCGCGTCGTTCTCGATTTCCCGCAACACGGTGTCCTTGAGCTTTTTCGAGATGCTCTCGAGCATGTACGGCGCCGCATCCTGCGGGCGCTGCATCACATGCAGGGCGGCGATATGCCCGTCGAAACGGCGAGCCACGACCAGCGCGGTTTCCAGCACCTGTGTATCGTGCGCGCTGCCACCAAGCGGCACCAGTATCGTCTTAATGCTCAAGTTCGCCTTCCCGTTCTCAGCCCTAGAACAACCCTTCCACCTGGCCCTGGTCGTCGATGCGGATGCTGTTGGCCGCAGGCACGCGCGGCAGCCCCGGCATGGTCATGATCTCGCCGCACACAACGACCAGGAAACCGGCACCGGCGGACAGCCGGACTTCGCGTATCGGCACAACGTGACCGCTCGGTGCGCCCTTTCGCGCCGGATCGGTCGAGAAGCTGTACTGCGTCTTGGCCACGCAGATCGGAAACTTGCCGTAGCCGCTGCCTTGAAAACTCTCGAACTGATCCCTGACTTTCTGATCGCCGATGATGTCCTGCGCACCGTAGATTTTTGTGGCGATGGTCTTCATCTTGTCCCACAGCGGCATGTCGTCAGGGTACAGCGGCGCGAACTTGCTCTTGCCGCTGTCTGCCAGCTCCGCCACGTGGCTCGCGAGCTCTTCGGTGCCCGCACCGCCGTCCGCCCAATGCGTGCACTCGATGGCCTTTGCGCCGAACTCGGCCGCCGTGTCACGCACCGCCGCGATCTCCGCATCGGTGTCGGCCGTGAAGCGATTGATCGCGACCACCGCCGGCACGCCGAACAACTTGACGTTGGCGATGTGCTTGGCCAGATTGCTGCAGCCGGATTTCACGGCCTTGACGTTCTCCTTGCCGAGATCGTCCTTGGTCACGCCACCGTGCATCTTGAGCGCACGCACGGTCGCCACGATCACCGTGACTTCCGGTTTCAGGCCGGCGCTGCGGCATTTGATATCGAAGAACTTCTCGGCGCCGAGATCGGCACCGAAGCCCGCCTCCGTCACCACATAGTCGGCCATCTTCAAGGCGGCCCGCGTGGCGATCACCGAGTTGCACCCGTGCGCGATGTTCGCGAACGGCCCGCCGTGGATAAACGCCGGGTTGTTCTCCAGCGTCTGCACCAGATTCGGCGCCATCGCGTCTCTCAACAGCACCGCCATGGCACCCGGCGCGTTCAGTTCGCTGGCGCGGACCGGCTCACGCTCGCGCGTTTGCCCGACCACGATCCTGCTCAGCCGCTCCTGCAGATCGTCAAGGTCGCGCGACAGGCAGAAGATCGCCATGACTTCGGAGGCGACCGTGATGTCGAAACCGTCTTCGCGCGGAAACCCGTTGCCGACGCCGCCGAGCGAGTTGACGATCTGGCGCAGCGCGCGGTCATTCATGTCCACCACCCGCCGCCAGCCGATGCGGCGCGGGTCGAGCCCGAGCGGGTTGCCCCAGTGAATGTGATTGTCGACCATGGCCGAGAGCAGATTGTGCGCCGTGCCGATGGCGTGAAAATCGCCGGTGAAGTGCAGGTTGATCTCTTCCATCGGCACGACCTGCGCGTAACCGCCGCCGGCCGCCCCGCCCTTCATGCCGAAACACGGCCCGAGGCTCGGTTCGCGCAGACACACCACCGAATTCTTTCCGATCCGGTTCAGGCCGTCGTTCAGGCCGACGGAGGTGGTCGTTTTACCCTCACCCGCCGGCGTCGGCGTGATGGCCGTGACCAGAATCAGCTTGCCGTCCGGGCGGTCGCGCAGGGAGTCGATGAACGCCAGGTCTACTTTGGCCTTGGTGCGCCCGTACGGCAGGATCGATTCCTGCGGAATCTTCAGCCTGCCCGCGATCTCACCGATCGGTTGCATCGACGCTTTACGGGCAATCTCAATGTCACTCAGGCTCATGTCACTACCTTTTATTTATCCTGGGTGAAACCGCCGCACGCTCAGCCCAGGCGCGTTCCGGGTTTCAGTGATGTAGTCTGCGCGTACTCGGCCGCGCTCTTCTTGCCGTCCCCCTCGGGACGCACCTTGTCGACACGGATGCAGCCGCCCTTGGCAGCGATGACAATGCCGTCGTCGCCGGCATCCGTCACCACGCCCGGCTCGGCGCCGGTTGAAGCGTCCTTTGTACAGTCGAACAACTGCAGTTGCTTACCGTCATGCGACGTCCACGCGCCTGGCTGCGGATTGGCGCCGCGGATCAGATTGTAGACCTCATCAACGGGCTTCGACCAATCGATCTCCACGTCCTCCTTGCGGCACCAGCCTTCGTAGCTGCCGCCATCGGGATTCTGCGGAATCTTCGGCGCTTTACCGTCGCGCACCAGGTCGACGGCCTCCAGCATCGCCGCGACGCCCATCGGGAACAGGTGATTGAAATACAAGGTGCCGAGCGTGTCGTCGGGTTCGATCGCGACCTCTTTCTGCAGCAGTATCGGGCCCGTGTCCAGGCCTTTGTCGGGCCAGAAGATGCTCAAACCGGTCTGCTTTGCACCGAAAATTATCGGCCAGTTGATGGAGCTGGGTCCCTTGTGCATCGGCAACAGCGAGGGGTGGTACTGAATGGAACCGAGTCGCGGCGTATTGAGCGCTTCCTCGGGCACGAACAGCGTGACGTAGGCCATCACACAGAGGTCGGCCTGCAGTGCATCCATCTGCGCCCACACCTCGGGATCCTTGTACGACTTAGGCTGGTGCACGGCCAGGCCCTGCTCCAGTGCGAACTCCTTCAACGGATCCATGCGCGAGCCCTTGTCGGGCGCGCAGTACACCGCCGCCACCTCGTCGAGGCCGCGTTCCAGAACTGCCTCCAGCACAGCTTTGCCGAATGCCTGCTGCCCGTGCACTATCAATCGCATCGTCTGATCTCCTGTCGCAGCTATACCGCGCCCGATTCTTTGGCAGCGGCGATCTCTTCGGCGCTGTAACCCAGCACGTCACGCATGATTTCATCCGTGTGCTCACCAAGCAGCGGCGAGCGCTCCACCGCAGCCGGCGAGTCGGAAAGCTTGATCGGGTTCCCGACCGTCAGGTACTTGCCGCGGTCCGGATGATCGACTTCTACGACCGTACCGGTGTCGCGCAATGCGGGCTCCTCGGCGAGCTCTTTCATCGACAGAATCGGCCCGCACGGCACATTCAACGGATTGAGAATGTCCATGACCTCGAACTTCGTTTTGGTCATCGTCCACTTCTCGATCTCATCGAACACCTGGTCCAGCTTTGGCAGTCGCGCCTCGGGCGTCGACCACTCCGGGTCTTCGAGCCACTCCTCGCGCCCCATGGCTTTCGCCAGTGCGGGGAAGGAGGCGGCCTGGGTAATCACGTAAGTGTAAGCGTTGTCGTCGTTCTCCCAACCTTTGCATTTGACGATCCAGCCGGGCTGTCCACCGCCCGACGCGTTACCGGATCGCGGCGTGGCGTCGCCGAATTCACCGTTCGGGTACTGCGGGTATTCCTTGAGCGGACCGTGCTTCAAGCGCTGCTGATCGCGCAGTTTCACGCGGCACAGGTTCAGTACGCCGTCCTGCATCGCGCAGGTGACACGCTGCCCGCGACCGGTTTTCTCGCGCTGGAACAGCGCGGTGACGATCCCCAGGGCAAGATTGAGTCCGGTACCGGAGTCACCGATCTGCGCGCCAGTGACCAGCGGCGGGCCATCGTCGAAGCCGGTGGTGCTGGCAGAGCCGCCGGTACACTGCGCGACGTTTTCGTACACCTTGCAGTCCGCGTACGGACCAGGGCCGAACCCCTTCACCGAGGCGTAGACAATACGCGGATTGATTTCCTGGATCCGCTCCCAGCTGAATCCCATGCGATCCAGCGCGCCGGGTGCGAAGTTCTCCGCCAGCACATCACAGGTCTCGATGAGCTTGGAAAAAATCTCCTTGCCTTTGTCGCTCTTGGTATTCAGCGTGATGCTGCGTTTGTTGTGATTCAACATGGTGAAATACAAGCTGTCCACATCGGGAATGTCACGCAATTGACCGCGCGTCGCATCACCGACTCCGGGTCGTTCTACTTTTATGACGTCCGCGCCGAACCACGCCAGCAGCTGCGTACACGTAGGTCCCGATTGGACGTGCGTCATGTCCAGAATGCGGACCCCTTCCAGTGCTTTCATTTACGTCGTCTCCACTCGCTAAGCATTGATTGAAAAAACTGCCTGTGTTTCGCCTCGGCCCCATTCGAGTCCGCAAGGTGCGCGGGCAAGAATGCCCGCGCCGTCGGGCGGCGCCGATCATTTATACATCGTTTGGTTCTTGGTGCCCGGCGCATACTCGCGCGGATCCACCCAGATATTGACGACCGCCGATTTGCCCGAGCCGGCAATGGCTTCGCGCGCGCGCTCGAGCGCCGGGGCGATCTCCTTGGCCTCGCGAACCTCCTCGCCGTAGCCGCCCAGCATCTCAGCGAACTTGGAGAAGGGCACGTCGCTCAGCAGGTTCCCCACGTCACCGCGCTCCTCGCCGTACTTGGCAATCTGGCCGTAGCGAATCTGATTCATCGCCGAGTTGTTGCCGATCACGGCCAGATACGGGGCACCAAACCGGTTGGCCGTTTCCATGTCGAAGGCGGTCATGCCGAAAGAACCGTCACCGTAGTAGCACAGCACTTCCTTTCCCGGGTGCACGAGCTTCGTCGCCAGGGCAAATCCGGTCCCGACGCCCAGCGAACCCAGCGCACCCGGATCCATCCAGTTACCGGGGCTGCGCGGCTGCACGGCTTGCGCGCTGATCGTGACCACGTCGCCACCGTCGCCGATGTACACGGTATCTTCGGTCAGAAACTCGTTGAGCTCCCAGGCGACCCGGTACGGATGAATCGGGCTGTTGTTCGACTTGAACAGCGACATCAGCTTCTCCGTCTTGGTCGTCTCGAGCCCGCGCAGCTCGTCCAGCCACGACTGGCGCACCTTGGCGCGGTTATCCGCGCGGCCGCTGGCGGCAGCGTGTACCGCTTTGAGCACCGCACCGGGATCGCCGACGATACCCAGGGTCACGTCGCGGTTCTTGGCAACCGTGCGGTAGTCGAGATCGATGTGCACGATCTTCGCATCGGCGCGCAGACGTTTGCCGTAGCCCATACGGAAGTCGAAAGGCGTGCCCACGATGACGATCACGTCCGCCTGCTTGAAGGCGTCACCGCGCGTGCGATGAAAATGGTGTGGATCGCCCGGCGGCAGCAGGCCGCGGCCGGCACCGTTGAAGTAGGCGGGCACGTTGAGGTAGCGGACCATGTCGATCGCCTCCTCGTGGCCGCGGCAGGTCCACACCTGGCTGCCGAGCAGAATCGCGGGCCGTTCCGAGTCGATGAGCAGGTCCGCGAGCTTCTCGATGTCGGCCGGATCGCCGATCGATTTGGTCGATGCGCGGTAGCGCCCCGGCTCCGGGATCACCGCCTTCTCCAGCGACACTTCCCGATCCAGCACGTCGCGGGGGATCTCCAGATAGCTGGGACCGGGCGCGCCGGTGAAACACTCGCGCGCGGCCATGGCCACCATGTCCGCGACGCGTTCTGTCGACTGCACCGAGGAGGCGAACTTGGTGATCGGCCGCATGATGTCCACGTGGGGCAGATCCTGCAATCCACCCATGCGGTGCTGCGTCAGCGCCGCCTGTCCGCCGATGTGCAGCACGGGGCTTTCCGAGCGAAACGCAGTCGCCACGCCGGTTACCGCGTTGGTGCAGCCGGGACCGGCAGTGGTTACCACACAGCCGAGGCGCCCGGTCTGCCGCGCGTAGCCGTCGGCGGCGTGCGCAGCCACCTGCTCGTGGCGCACGTCGACGATCTTGATGCCTTCGTCCAGACAGCCGTCGTATATGTCGATGATATGCCCGCCGCAGAGCGTGAAAATCGTATCGACACCTTCGCTCTTCAGGGCTTTGGCGACCAGATGACCGCCCGAGACGACGTCTTCGGAGGCGCTTTTACGCGCGAGCGTATCGGTGGCCGTATCGCTGCGCACTTGACGGGGTTGAGTGGACATTGTGCTTGCTCCTGTTGGCGCGCCATCGCGCCGCTTGGTATTAATCCAGATAGTCGACGTTCTGATCCACGTGGGCGGCCAGGTTCAACGCGTGCTCGCGCACCAGGCTTTCCGCCAGCTCGGTATCACGCCGCTCGATCGCCTCGATAATGCGGATGTGATCGATGACTGATTGCTGCACGCGATCGTCGTCCTGCATCGCGCGCACGCGAATCGACCGCATGTGGACAAACAAGCCGTCAGCGATTTCCTGCAACAGCGTGCATTTACCCAGCAGCATGATCTCCTGATGGAAACGGATATTGGATTCCGAGTATTCATCGATGTGCGCACTCGGCTGGTGGTCGTTACCGAAGGTCGTGAACATCTCGCGAAGGCGCCCGATCTCCGCATCGCTGGCCCGTTGCGTGGCGAAGCGGGCCGCCATGCTTTCCAGCGCCGCCCATACGTGCACGATTTCAAGGATCTCCCGCTTGCTCTTGCGCACCACGAACGCGCCTCGCCGCGACACCGTAGCCACCAATCCTTCCTGCTCGAGCCGCGACAGGGCCTCGCGCACGGGCGTGCGGCTCACGCCCAGCTGCTCGGCCAGGCGCCGTTCGTCCAGTCGGGGGGGCTCCGGCGTCGAGTACAGGTCCATCGAGGTGATCGCTTCTTTGAGCGCTGCGTAGACGCGACCTTTCAAGGCCTCGTTCGCTTCCAGGGGTGCGAGTTTCACCGATTCCGTACCGCTTTCATGCATACCAAAGCGCGGCAAAGCCGCTAACCACGCGCTCTGTGACCGGCGCAACGCGGGCCGTCGATCCATTGCCGCGCCGCCACCCCTGACTCACTCAGTTGCTGCAGCACGCTTGCGACGTTCCAGCAGGCGCCGCACGGACGGGTACAACATCAAGGCCACCGCCAGTGCAATGCAGGTGGCCGAAATAGGGCGCTCCAGAAAGATCATGGCATCGCCCTGGGATGCGAGCAGCGACTGGCGCAACGAAAGCTCGGCCAGCGGCCCGAGCACGATGGCGAGCACCGCAGGCGCCACCGGGTAGTTGAGCTTGCGCAACAGATAGCCGGCCAGGCCGAACACGAACATCAGCCAGACGTCGTGCATGGTCTGGGTCGGCGCATAGCCGCCGACGATACACAGCGTGAAAATGATCGGCGCCAGGATGGTGAAGGGCATGGTCAACACGCGCACGAACACCGGGATGAACGCGAGGTTGATCAGCAGCGTGAAGAGGTTTGCGATGTACAGGGAACCGATGAGACCCCACACGAAATCCGGATGCTCGCTGAACAGCAGCGGCCCGGGCCGCAGACCCCAGATGATCATGCCGCCGAGAAGAATCGCGGTGGTGGGCGAACCCGGAATACCCAGCGTGATCATCGGCAGCATGCTGCCCGTGGAGGCCGCATTGTTGGCTGCCTCGGGGGCGGCCACCCCTGCCACATTGCCCTTACCGAAGCTGTCGGGATTCTTGGAGAAGGTTTTCGCCAATCCGTACGACATGAGCGAGGCCGGCGTCGCGCCGGCTGCAGGCAGCGTGCCGACGAAATAGCCCAGGATCGAACCGAGCGTGGTGGTACCGGCGTAATGCTTGACGTCGCGTATGTTTCTGAACATTGCGCGAAACGAGGTCTGAACCTTGTGGACGATCACTTGACCCTTGGTCTGCTCCAGGGTCCACAGCATTTCCCCGATACCGTAAATGCCGATCGCCAGCACCAGAAAGTTGATGCCGTGCAGGAATCCGGAAACATCGAAGAAAATCAGCCGCGGCTTGCCGGAAATGATGTCCAGGCCAATGGTTGCCAGCACCAGGCCGATGAGAATCGAGAAAATCGTTTTCGGGATGTCGTCGCCGCCCAGGCCGATGAACGTGGCGAAAGCCAGCACCATCAGCGCGAACTCTTCCGGCGGGCCGAACCTGAGGGCGAACTCCGCCAGGGGCGGCGCAAACAGCGTGAACAGCACGACGGAGATCGTGCCGCCTATGAAAGACGCGGTCGCGGCCGCTGTCAGCGCCTTGTCGGCATGCCCCTGTTGCGCGAGCGGCCGGCCGTCGAACACGGTTGCCACGGCTGTCGACGCGCCCGGTATGCCCAGGGTAATCGAACTGATGGCGCCCCCGTACATCGCGCCGTAGTAGATCGCCGCCAGAAAAATGATTGCCGCATTCGGCGGCACCAGAAACGTGATCGGGAGCAGAATAGCGACACCATTCACCGAGCCGAGCCCGGGCATGGCACCGACCAGCAGGCCGATGACGCAGCCGATGATGATCATGGTCAGATTCAGCGGCTGAACCGCCTCAGCCAGGCCGCCACCCAGTGATACGAGGATCGTTTCCACTCTTTGCTCAGCCCTTGGCGTTATTCAGCCCGTGTGAAGTATGGTGCACTCAGGAATACATCAGGTCGTAGATCGGATAAAACAGCGGCTCGGTGATCGCCTTCGGCAGCGGAATCTGCAGTGCCCACTCGAACAGACAGAAGATGAACACCGGTATGCCAATGCTGAGCAGCGTGGTCGCACGCCAGCCGTGCCGACCGATGAACCGGAAGTAGAACAGCAGGAACAGCAGTAGCGCCGCGTACATGCCGATGAAGTGCGTCGCGGCGAGCAGGAACAGGATTGCGCCGGCGGAGGTGCCCACCACGACCAGCGTTTCGCGTGAAATGTACACCTCGCTGGATCGCGCTTCCGGCGTGGCGCCCCGAAACCAGCGCACGAGTGTCCACAGTGATGCCAGCAGCATGCCGGTCGAGAGCCAGAACGGCCAGGCTCCGGAACCGGGTCCGGTACCGGGAATCCAGCCGATGCTCAATCCGTCGGTACTTTTGTACATGAATGCGAGCGACAGCAAGATCGTTGCGATCGCCATCCACAGTTCAGCGTGACGAACAGTCATGAGCCCTGTCCCGCAGTTACTGGATTGGGATACGTGGAAGCAGGCCCGGAGCAGGAGTCGCCTGTCCCGGGCCTGTGGTTATCGACGCATGATAGCCGACTCGGGGCGGATCACTGGCCGGTAATGGCTGCTGCGCCTACCTTCTCTATCAAGGCCTTGTGGCGCGCGGCCTGTTCCTTGTGAAAGGCTGCCAGGTCGTTACCAGCAACCCACTGGTCACAGGTAAGACCGTCTTCGACGCAGAACTTCTGCCACTCTTCGGAGTTGAACAGCGTCTTGAACAGATTGATGTACCAGTCCTGCGCCTCCTTGGACATGCCCGGAGGACCGTTGATGGAGCGCTGCATGTAGTAGACGATATCGTGCCCCAGTTCCCTCGCGGTCGGCACATCCGGGAAAGCTTGCATGCGCTCTTCCGTGAACTGCACGATCGGCTTGCTCTTGCCCGCGCGGTAGAACTCGTTCTGCTCCGCCGGGTTGTTGACGGTGGAGTCGATATGCTTGCCGATCAGATTCTTGGCCACGGTGCCACCGCCCGGGAACGGGATGTACGTGACCTTGTAACCGAACTCCGATTCCATCATTGCCGTCAGGATGGAATCCTCCTGCCCGGTGCCCGTGCCACCGACTTTCCAGTTCTTGCCGGCCTTTTTCACCTTCATCACGTAATTGTCGAGGTTGGTGATGTCTTTCTGGTCCGTATTCACCCACAACAGGAAGGTGTCGAGCGCCATACGTCCGATCGGCGTGAACTGGCTGATATCCACGCCCAGGTTCTTCTGAATAATCGGTGTGGTGTAGAAGCTGTTCAGGGTGACTAGAACGACGTGGTCGTCGCCCGCCTTGTCCTTCAGGTAACGCAGTGCCTCGGCGCCCGAACCGCCCGGCTTGTTGATCGGAATGAAGGGCCTCGGCGACAGACTCTTCTTCTCGATCAGCCCCTGCAGCAGACGCGCGATCTGGTCCGCACCGCCACCGGTGCCGGCCATGATGATGAACTCGATCGGCTTCTTGGGTTGCCATGCCGCCGATGCCGTAGCGGACATCAGCACGGCGACCGAAGCGGTTATCACTAAGGCGGGGATTAAAAACAGTCTGCGTAACGCTTTCATCGTTCTCCTCCAGGGGGGTATGTATAAAGCCGGGCGGGCCGACGGGCCGAAGGGCCGCTTTCGATCACTCAGCGTCGTTTCTATTTTGGTATATTGTATACCACGGTTTGTATCCTGCCAAGGTGCGCAAGTATCGAACGGCCGCGAGAGTTTGTCACCCGCGCAGCGCTCGAGCCATGGTTTCGCCGATGGTCACCGGCGAATCCGCTATGTACACACCGGCGCCCTTCAGCGCCTGAATCTTGCTCGCGGCATCGCCCAGGCCGTGCTGGATGACCGCCCCCGCATGGCCCATGCGGCGGCCCGCCGGCGCGAACTGCCCGGCGATATAGGCGATCACCGGCTTGCGCGCCGGATACGCCTTGAGATAGGCAGCCGCCTGCTCCTCCGCCACGCCGCCGATCTCGCCGATCAGGACGACCCCGTCCGTGCCGTCGTCCGCCATGAACAGCTCCAGGCAATCGACGAAGGACATGCCCTGCACCGGATCGCCGCCGATCCCGATGCAGGTCGACTGACCGAGCCGCTGCGCGGTGGTTTGCGCCACCGCCTCGTAGGTCAGAGTGCCGGCCCGGGACACGATGCCGATCCTGCCGGGTTTGAAGATATCGGTCGGCATGATGCCGATCTTGCAGCCGCCCGGCGTGATGATGCCGGGGCAGTTGGGTCCGATCAGACGGCTGGGCGTGTCCTCCAGGCGCCGCTTGATGCGTACGATATCGAGCACCGGAATGCGTTCGGTCACGCACACGATCAGCGCAACGCCTGCATCTATGGCCTCCTCGATGGCCGCGGCCGCGGCTTGTCGCGGCACGAAAATCACGCTGGCATCCGCGCCGGTCTCGGCCACCGCCTCGGCCACGCTGTTGAACACCGGCAGACCCAGGTGCTGGCTACCGCCCTTGCCGGGTGTCACGCCGCCCACCATGTCGGTCCCGGCTCCGATTGCCTGCTCCGCGTAGAACGTCCCCTGGC
>JAHELT010000114.1 GCA_024644045.1 Chromatiales bacterium
TCTGCGTTCGTCGTCGTTGCTCGAGAACCTGCCCCGATGAACTACAACTGGAACTGGGGCGTTCTGCTCGAAGACCCCTACTTCGACTGGATCCTCAGCGGATTCAGCTGGACCATCTCGGTGTCCATCGCCGCGTGGATCCTGGCGTTCAGTCTGGGCTCTACGCTCGGCATCATGCGTACTACCGAAAGCCGTGTGCTGCGCGCCATCGGTACGGTGTACGTGGAATTCTTCCGCAACATTCCGCTGCTGGTGCAGATGTTTCTCTGGTATTTCGTGGTACCCGAGTTGTTGCCCGAAGACGCGGGCATGTGGGTGAAGCGCGAGATGCCGATGCCCGAGTTCACGACCGCGGCGGTCTGCCTCGGGCTCTACACCGCCTCGCGTGTCGCGGAGCAGGTACGTGCAGGCATCCAGTCCATCGGCACCGGACAACGCAACGCAGGGCTCGCCATGGGGCTGACCAGCAAGCAGGTGTACCGCTACGTCCTGTTACCGGTGAGTTATCGCATCATCATTCCACCGCTCACGAGCGAGTTTCTCACCATTTTCAAAAACTCCTCGCTGGCGCTCACGATCGGTGTGCTGGAACTGACCGCGCAGGCGCGGCAGATCGAGGAGTACACCTTTCAGGGCTTCGAAGCATTCACGGCGGCGACCGTGCTCTACGTCTGCGTCACGTTCTTCGTGATGGGCCTGATGCGCGTACTCGAGAGCAAGGTTTCGATTCCGGGGATGATCTCGCTTCAGGAGAAATAGCGTGTTCGGCGATTTCGACTTCAAGATCATTGTCGAGAGCCTGCCATTCCTGTGGGAAGGAATGCAGACGACCTTCCTGCTCACGGTGGTCGCCATCATCGGTGGCATTATCCTCGGAACGCTGCTCGCGCTGTCGCGCCTGTCCGGCTTCAAGCCGCTGGCCTTCATCGCCGGCAGCTACGTGAATTTTTTTCGCTCCATGCCGCTGATTCTGGTTATTTTCTGGTTCTATTTCCTGGTGCCACTGGTGTTGGGGCGCCCGGTCGGCGGGTTTTATTCGGTGTTGGTTGCTTTCGTATTGTTCGAGGCAGCCTACTATTGCGAGATCATACGCGCCGGCGTGCAGAGTGTGCGGCCCGATCAGATCTACGCGGGCCAGGCCCTGGGGCTGCGGTATTCCCAGAACATGCGCTACATCGTACTGCCCCAGGCGTTTCGAAACATGATTCCGATTCTGCTGACGCAGGCGATCATCCTGTTCCAGGACACCTCGCTGGTGTACGTAGTAGGCATCAAGGACTTCCTGGTCAGCGCCGACCTCGTGGCCAACCGTGAAAACCGTGTGCTCGAGTTGTTCGTCACGGTAGCGATCGTGTATTTCGTGCTTTGCCTCGCCGGTTCGCTTTTCGTCAGGCGCCTGCAGAGGAGCTATGCGCTTTGATCGACATCAGTAAGGTCAGCAAGTGGTACGGCGAATTCCAGGTGCTCGATCAGTGCAGCACCCGGATCGCCAAGGGTGAGGTGGTCGTGGTTTGTGGTCCCTCGGGCTCGGGCAAATCGACCCTGATAAAGTGCGTAAACGGCCTCGAGCTGTTTCAACGCGGCGAGATCACCGTCGATGGAACGTCGGTCGGCGCCAAGGGCACCAACCTGCCGGTTCTGCGTTCCAAGATCGGCATGGTGTTTCAGAACTTCGAGCTTTTTCCGCATATCAGCGTGATCGACAACATCAAGCTGGCCCAGATCAAGGTGCTCGGACGCGACGAGGGCGAGGCGGCCGAGAACGGACTCGGACTGCTGCGGCGGGTGGGCCTCGACGAGCAGGCTTACAAGTACCCGGCGCAGCTCTCCGGTGGGCAGCAGCAGCGCGTCGCCATCGCGCGTGCACTGGCCATGGACCCGATAGCGATGTTGTTCGACGAACCGACCTCGGCCCTGGATCCGGAGATGATCAACGAGGTTCTCGACGTGATGGTCGAACTCGCGAGCGACGGCATGACCATGATGGTGGTGACCCACGAGATGGGTTTCGCGCGCAAGGTGGCAGACCGCGTTGTATTCATGGATGAAGGCCGGATCGAGGAAGACTGCACCAAGGACGAGTTCTTCGGTGCCCCGCGCGGCGAGCGGGCGCAATCGTTTCTTTCGAAGATACTGCAACACTGATAGAGGTCAAGTCTACGCATTACGCATTTCGTGCGTAGAACGTCGACTTGATCCCTATCAGTTTCAGTCGTCGGCCACTTTCCCGCGTGACCGTTTGAGGTCGCTGCGCCTGCTTTTCGCGGTCAGCCGCCTCTGGTGAGCGCCTTTGCCGGGCTTCGTAGGGATTCGCTTTTCAGGTTCCGAAAGCGCGGCAACGACCAGCGCTCGCAAACGCTCGAGCGCCGCCTCACGATTGCGCTCCCGGGTTCGGTGGCGCTGTGCCTTGAGGATCAGCACGCCATCGGACGTCAATCGCCGGCCCAGGGTTGAGATCAGACGGTCTTTCACCCTTTGTGGCAATGCCGAGGAGCCTACGACGTCGAAGCGCAGGTGTATCGCCGACGCCACCTTGTTGACATTCTGTCCGCCGGGTCCTTGCGAGCGTACAGCCGTCAACTGTATGGCTGACATCGGAATACGAATGTCTTCTGATATCTCCAGCGTGTCCATGACGTCAAGGAGGCTTGGGGCCAGAGGAGTCTTCTTTCCGAACGCTTTCCGACCCCAGGATTTCAACCATGCCTGAATCATTGCGGGCCAGAGCAAGATCCAGAGCGGTGCGTCCTGCGAACCCGGGCGCGCCTGAGCCACACAATCCGGTGTCTGCGCCTGCATCGACCAGTGCTCGCACAACATCGCGGTGCCCGTTGACAACAGCCAGCATCAATGCGCTCAGGCCGTATTTTGCCGTGTGATCCAGAGCCGCACCGTGCGCGATCAGCCACTCGACCACCTGGCTATGGCCGACGCGTGCGGCGTTCATCAATGCCGTCTGGCCATGTTCGTCGCGCGCGTTGATGTCGGCGCCGGTCGAGAACAGATGCGCCAGCTTCTCGAAGGAACCACTACGCAGCGCGTTCTTCCACGCTTTGTTCACATTGATCATCTCCGGCCGCGACGGGATAGCCGATGGAACGCCGCGAGCTCGCGCGCTGTTCAGATTGCCGGTCGAACACCTTGCTAGTCACGATACTTCATACACGCCACCTTGGGTAGCACCCCATGACTTGAGCAGAGGATCCGGATGGGCCAAGTCCATGCGCAATGCGTAATGCGTAGCCTTGAGCTATCGACATCCGTCCGATGTCGCCTTTCTGCGGATCATCCCGGTCACTTGAGAAGTACGGATGGTGGTGACAGAATGTTCCGTCTCCCGTGAACCTGCGCATCAACACTGTGCGCTTCTCAAAAATAAACCGAGATGAGATCGAAACGACCAGGCGCTGACCTGGGTTTTTCCAGGTTCAATCGTTACGGCCGGACAGGGTTGCGGCGCGAAGAGTGCCTTATCGCTGCGGTATGGCGTGTTTGGTACACGAGACCTGGGCCGCCGGATGCCCCACGGATGCGAACCCACCGGGGCGTGATCACCGGGTGTATTCCGGGCAGGGAAAACCGAAGGCGTCATTGCTCATGGTTCCCGCGTCACTTATGAGGCTGCTGCGCTGGCTGCCTGTTGTGGCCGCCATCGGAGCCGGTCTGCTGCTGCTCCTTGCCGGGCTCGGCGTACGGGCACAACTGTGGGACTTCGGTACAGGGTTCAACCTGTTGCGTGCGACGGCGTACGTGGGTGCTGGCGCCGCTATCGGTGCCGCGTTGTTCATGCTGATTCCGCCACTGCGAAGGAAGAACGTGACGACGCTGCTTGTCGCCGTTGTATTGGGCCTGGGCATGGCCTACGTGCCATGGGCGTGGAAGCAGCAAGCCGGATCAGTGCCGCCG
Organism: Chromatiales bacterium; assembly: GCA_024644045.1. Classification (GTDB taxonomy): domain Bacteria; phylum Pseudomonadota; class Gammaproteobacteria; order JAHELT01; family JAHELT01; genus JAHELT01. The sequence goes on from JAHELT010000114.1 coordinate 3,907, forward strand.
ATACATGACATCACCACGGATACGGACAATCCGCCCGCCTTCGTCGACATCGCGCCGCTGCGTGCCGAATCACCGAACGGGATCGCATACGGCGGGCCGGAGGTTGCGGCAGCTCAGCGCAAAGCTTACCCCGATATCGGGCCGCTTACGCTGTCTGTCCCGCCTTCGGATGCCTGGACTCGCGCTCTGGAAGTGGTGAGGCAGGCGGGCTGGGAGGTCGTTGCGGCCGACGCCGCGACCGGACGCATCGAGGCAACCGACACAACCCGGTGGTTCGGTTTCAAGGACGATGTAGTGATCCGTGTGTCTGCTGCGCCGGGCGGCAGCCGTATCGACATACGCTCGGTGTCGCGCGTTGGCCGCAGCGACGTCGGCACCAACGCGAAACGCATACGCGATTTCCTCTCGCGGCTGACCGGCTGACCGGCTGACCGGCTGAACGGGGGTCTACGCATTACGCATCTTATGCGTAATGCGTAGACTTGACTCCTGCTATGCGCCGCGCCAACGCCAGCAGCGGCAGATCGTATGCGCGTGCCCCCATGATTGAAAGGCCCAGGGGCAGCTTCTGCGACTCGCACAGGGGAAGGTTGATCTGCGGCAGCCCGCCGAGACCCGCGATGCAAAGCAGGCACATCGCCTGATTGCGGTACTCCACTTCGATCCGATCGGTCGGTGTGTCTTTCAGTGGTGCGATGCGCGGTGAAGTCGGCAGACACAGGACGTCGCCGGGCTCCAGGCGTTCGTCCAGTTGCTGAATGATCGCCTGGCGCCGGGCGCGATGCTCCGTGACCTGTCCGGCGTCTACGCCTGCCGCCCACTCGAAACGTTCCTTGATCCCCGGACCCAGTTTCGGACGCACCTCGCTCACCCAGGCACCGTGGTTGCCCCACACCTCGGCGGCCTGGATGACCCGAAATGTCTCGAACCAGGTCCACAGACCCTCGGTGCTCAGTGTGATGTCCACCCGTTCGCCAAGCAGCTCGTGCACGGTTTCTACGGCGGGAGCAAGCGCGCTCGACACCGCCTCGTCCACCATGTCGAATGCGTCTGTGACATACACGAGCCGCCGCGGTGCCGTTTGCGTCTGTTCATCCTGCCCGAGCAGCACCCGGCCGACTGATTCAAAGACGCCGGGCTCGCGCGCAAACCAGCCGGCTACATCGAAGCTGGGACCGAACGGAATCACGCCCTGCAACGAGACGCGCCCATGGGTCGGGCGGATACCGAGCACGCCGCAGTAACTGGCCGGCAAGCGGACCGATCCGCCGCAGTCGGTACCGATCGCGAAATCGACCAGCCCGCCGGCGACCGCCGCCACGGAGCCGTTCGACGAACCGCCGGGGATACGGGTCGGGTCGCGGGGGTTGACGGGTGTGCCGAAGTGCACGTTCTCGCCGGTTAGACTGTAGGCAAGCTCGTCGGTGTGCGTTTTGCCGACCATGGTGGCGCCCGCGTCCAGCAGCTGCCGGACGGCCAGGGCGGTTTCGGTGGCCGGCTCGTGGGTTTCCAGCCAGTCGGGTTGTCCGAAGCCGGTGCGCGCGCCTTTGATATGGAACACGTCCTTGACGGCAAACGTCAGTCCGGCCAGCGGGCCTTCGGTCGCGCCGGCCAGGGCGATGTGGTTGGCGCGGCAGAATGCGCCGAGCGGATCGTGCGGTAACGTCATGCTTTGGAGACCTCTCAGGTGCGGTCCGCGCGCGAGCGGTACTACCCGGGGCGATGCAGCACGACGGGCGCGCGCGTAAGCGTCCGGCGGCCGCGCTTGTACGCGTACAGCACCGGCGCCAGTTCGGCCACCGCGGCCTCGGACTGCTCGGCGTCGAGCACCACCAGATCGGCGGATTTACCGACCTCGAGGCCGTAGTCGTCCAGGTTCATCAAGGCGGCGGAACGCGCGGTGATCATGTTGAAGCACTCGCGAATGTCGTCACGAGCGCCGACTTGACAGATGTTGGCATACAGGTTGGCCATGCGTATCAGCGAGCAGTCGCCGAAGGGCGTGAAGGGGTTGAGCACGTTGTTGGTCGACAGGGAGCAGTTGACGCCTTTGTGCAACAGCTTGTGGGTTGCGGTCACACCACGCATCACGCTGTGTTCCATATGCCGGCCCATCAGGTACAGGTCCGTCGAGGGCAGTACCGTGAGTGCGACACCGGCGTCGGCCAGCCGTGTGGCCGCCTTGTCGAAAACCGCCGGCGGCGCCCCCGACAGCTTGGTGACGTGGCCGATCGCCACGCGACCACCATAGCCGAACTTTTCGGTGAGCTCGCAAACGTACAGCAGATCAAGATTGTCGGGATCCGGCCCGAAATCCAGGTGCATGTCGATGTCGATATCGAACTCGCGCGCCATTTCAAAGATACGATCGATCTGCCCGTGCGGATCGCTGTCCGTATAAGGCGCTGCGCCCACCACACTGCCGCCGCCCTGAAGTGCAGCGACCATCAGCTCGTCGGTACCCGGGTTGTTGAGCAGGCCTTCCTGGGGAAAGATACAGATCTCGATGTCGATCGCCCACTTGTACTCGTTGATGAGCGGCAACACGCCCTCGAGCCCGCGCAGTCCGATACCCGGGTCTACCTCGAGCTGCGTGCGCATGTGGGTGGTGCCGTTGGCGATGCACTTCTCGAGCGTGCGTCTGGCCCTCGCATAGACATCTTCCGCGGTAAAGGCGACCTTGGCTTTTGTCACCTCGGCAATGGCTTCGTCCAGATCGCCGCGCTCGGCCTTGCAGCGTTCCAGAATGCAGGATTTATCGAGGTGTATATGCGTCTCGATGAACCCTGGGGACACCAGCCGCCCGCCCAGGTCGACGGTGTCGCCATCGGCGTCCAGGCCCGGTGTGATCGCAGCGATACGCCCCCCGTCAATACCGATGTCGACGGTGCTCGAGACGTCGTGAAGTAAACGCGCGTTTTTCAGAATCGTATCCATGGTGTTCTCTCCCGCTTGTCAGTCGAAAGGGCTAGGGCGCTGTACCGTGGAGTTCACCGAGGTAGGCTTTTTCCAGGCCCTGCTGATCGCGGATCTCCGCCGCCGGGCCGCCGTGCACGATGGCGCCGGATTCCAGCACGAAGGCCCGGTCCGCGACACCCAGCGCGAGGCCGGCCATCTGATCGACCAGCAGTATGGTCATACCCTCGTCGCGCAACTCAGCAAGCGTCGCATACAGTTCCTGGATGAGGTGTGGCGCAAGGCCCAACGACGGCTCATCGAGCATCAGCAATTTCGGGCGCGCAATCAGGCCACGGGCAAGCGCAAGCATCTGCTGCTCGCCGCCGGAGAGCAGCCCGGCCCGCTGCCGCCGCCGCTCGCGCAGGCGCGGAAAGCGCTCGAGCATTGCTTCGACTTCGTTGCCGAGGTCCGGAGCGGAGCGGCAGAATGCGCCAAGACGGATGTTGTCGACCACGCTCAGTTCGGGGAACACCTGGCGCCCCTCCGGTACCAGCACCACGCCCGCGTCAGCGATGCGATGCGCGGCGTAGTTCTGGATTTCCCTGCCGAGCAGGCACACACGTCCCTGCACCGGCCGATGCAGGCCGCTCAGGGCGCGCATCAAAGTGGACTTGCCGGCTCCGTTGGCGCCGAGCACGGCCACCAGCTCTCCGTTATCGACATGCAGGTCTATATCCGTCAGTACCGGTGCGGCGCCGTAGGCGGCACGCAGATCGGACACGCTCAACACCTCGCCCCCGGTCGCGGTACTGCCCGCCGGTCTCGGTTTGGCGCTGCTTTGCTCTTCGCCGAGGTAGGCGTTGACGACGACCGGATCAGCGCGTACCTCGGCCGCCGTTCCGTCCGCGATTTTACGCCCGGCATCGAGCACTACAACCCGGTCGGACACGGACATGACCAGACGCATATCGTGCTCGACCAGGATCACGACCAGGCCCAGCTCCGCCATTTGCCGCACCAGCTCGCCCAGCCTGGCCGTATCGGCCGCATTGAGTCCGGCAGCGGGTTCGTCCAGCAGCAGGGCGCTCGGGTGTGTCGCCAGGGCGCGCGCGATCTCCACGAGCCGTTTGTCGACGTGTGCGAGCGCCCCGGCCGACTGATCCAGCGCGCCGTCGTAGCCGACGAAAGCCAGCAGGCTTTCCGCCAGGTCCAGGTCGGCCGGACGCTCGTCGGGGCGCACCAGCGAACCCGCGCCGAGCCGGCCCTGACGCAGCCCGATCATCACATTGTCCAGCACCGACATATGCTCGAACAGCTGGGTTGTCTGGTAGGTGCGGGCGATGCCGGCGCGCGCCACCTTGTGCGAGGCCAGCCTCGCCACGTCGCGATCGCCGAGTCTGATCGAGCCCTGCTCAGGGTCATAAAAACCGCCGATCAGGTTGAGCACGGTGGTCTTACCCGCGCCGTTCGGGCCGATGACGCTGGTGACTTCACCGGGTCGCGCATCAAAGCTGACATCATCGACGGCGCGCACACCGCCGAACGCTATGCGAAGCCGGCTGGCGCTCAGCGTTTGTCCGCCGCGCCGGCTCGAAAGGAACTCGACGATGTCGCGCTTGGACTGCGGGGACGTTCCCGCAGCAGGCTTTTCAAACGGACGCGCGAGAAGGCCGACGATTCCACCGGGGGCGAGCCGCAGCACGACCAGCAGCAGGGCGCCCACCAGTAACAGCCGGTACTCGGCCAGCGCCGACAGAAACTCCGGCAGCAGCACGACGATCACCGCCCCGACCAGCGGGCCGAGGACGCGTTCCGCACCGCCGATCATGACGACCAGCAGGAACAGAATGGACTCGAAGAACGGAAAAGACTCCGGGCTGATGAACCCGCTCATCGAAGCGAACACACCCCCGGCAACGCCGGCCGTGAGCGCAGACAAAGCGAAGGCCATGGTACGCACGAGCATCGGGTTGAGCCCGATGGACTGACCCGCGACCTCGGAATCACGAATGGCGCGCATCGCTTTGCCCCAGGGGCTGCGGCTGAGACGCGCATAGAGGTAGGTCATAGCCGCCGTAAGGAACAGCACCAGTAACGCGATCTCGCGCTCGGCAAAGCTGAACTCGGCAAGGCCCGGCGTCGGAATACCCATCAGGCCGTTCCAGCCTCCGGTCAGTCCGCGCCACTCGGCGGCGCTTTGTTCAATCACGAACGCGAAGGCGATAGTGACCATTGCCAGGTAAGGACCGCGCACGCGCAGCGCCGGAATGGAGAGCGCCACCCCCGCGATTGCGGCGACGACGGCCGCCAGCAGCAGCGCAGGCCAGAAGCTGACGCCATGGTTGGTCGTCAGAATACCCACCGTGTACGCGCCGATGGCATAGAACCCTACCTGACCGAGCGAGATCTGCCCGGTCAGGCCGAGCAGCACATTCAGCCCGATGCCGACTATCGCGGTCAGGCCGACCAGCGACAGCACGTAAAGCTCGTAGCCGTTGGCGTTGAATATGGCCACAACGAGCAGTGCCGTTACGGCCGCCGAGAGCAGCAGGGCTCGCAGACTCATACCTTTTGCACCGACGCTTGCCCGAACAGACCGTTGGGGCGGATGGCCAGTGCCAGAATCACCAGCGCGAACGTGAGGATCTGCGTGTACGTCGATCCCAGCAGCGCCGTAATCAGCGCTTCGGCGAGACCGTAGATCAGCCCCGCCGCCATCACGCCCCACGCGTTACCGATTCCACCAAGGATCGCCACGGCAAACGCTTTGATGCCGAACAGCGTACCCATGGTCGAGGAGATCGTGAACAGGGGTGCGATCAGAATCCCTGCGATCCCGGCGAACAGCCCGGACATGGCGAAGGCCAGCAGCACCGCTGCAACGATGTTGATCCCCATGAGCTGGGCGGCATCCGGATTCTGCACCACGGCCAGCAGCGCCTTGCCGTACTTGGTGCGGCGTGAAAACAGGTGCAGACCGACGGCAATCGACAGTCCGACGATCGGGATCATGAGCTGCAACGCCTGCACCTTGATGCCGGCAACGAAGAAAGCCTCGCTGGTAAGGAAGCTCGGCGGCATGCCGCGCGGGTCCTTGCCGAAGGTGAACAGCACCACGTTTTCGACCACGATGCCGAGCGCCACGGTAGCCATGAGCCAGGCGTTGGAACCGCGCACGACAAACGGCCGAACGGCGACCCGCTCGACCACGACTCCCCAGAGCGCGCAAGCCAGCAACGCGAGTAGCACGGCTAACCAGACCGGCCAGCCCAGTGTGACCCAGAAAGTGAAGCACAGCACGGCGCCCAGCATCATGGTGCTGCCCTGGGCGAAATTGACGGTGTTCGATACCGAGTAGGTAACGTAGAAACCCAGCGCCAGCAGGCCGTACATGCTGCCGAGTCCGAACCCCGTGATCAGCGCAGAGGGGATCAGCACGTTTGGATCTACCGTACCGGCACGCGTGCTGCAGCCAGCGGGCAGCGCCGCGACGCCGCCCGCCGGATCGCCTACTCTACCGGCGTAATGGTGTTGCCGACGTAGCGCACCATGATGTAGTCGTCGGGACCCAGTGCGTCGTGGTTACCCTTGCTGAACGGTTTGGAGTAGGTCTTTATCAATCCCTGGTAACTGCCCTGCATGTTCTCCAGCGACTTGCGAATCGCGTCGCCGTCCGTGCTGCCGGCGGCGTCGATGGCCTTCGCCAGCAAATGCATGGCGTCATAGGCATTGGCCGTGCCGACCGGCGAGAAAACGTCCTCCGGTCCTTTGATGGCCGGGTATTTTTTCTTCAGCGCGGCGAGCAGCCGCTCGCCAGCGGGACCCTGCTTGCCGAAAAAGCTGTAGGTCTGCACGAAGTGTGCGTCACCCGCGGTAGGGCCGGCGAGCTCGGGGAAACGGCCACCGGAGATGCCCCAGTGCGAAACCACCGGTACGTTCCAACCCATACGCTCGCGCGACTTCATCATTTGCGCGCCCGGCGGCGCATTGACGACTAGCACGATCACGTCTGCGCCGGCCTGTTTGAGGCGCGTGAGCTGCGGCACCATGTCGACGTCATTGTTTTCGAATTTCTCTATGCCGACGATTTCTATGTTGCCGTTCTCCTTGTCCGCGGCGACCAGACCTTTCTCGTTCGATTCACCCCAGGGGTTGTTGATGAGCATCAGGCCCGCTTTGCGCGCGCCGAACTTGCCGTTTGCGTACTTGAGCAGCTTCACGTCGACCAGCGCGTCCACTGCCGACACCCGGAAAACATAGTTGGGATCTGCGGAATTCCGTGTGATCGGCGTCGCCGCTGCCCACACGCCCATGAAGGGCACCTTGTTCTGGTTAGCGAGGGGTACGATCGCCAGGGATACCGGGGAGTCGATGCCACCGAGGAAGGCTGCGACTTTCTCCTTGAAAATCAGCTCGCGCGCGGCGATCAGCCCCTTGGGCGGTTTCGACTCGTCATCGCGTTGTACCAGTTCGATCTGGCGGCCGCCGAGAATGCCGCCGGCCGCGTTGATCTCGTCAATCGCAACCGACAAACCGCGCGTGATCGCCTCGCCCGATTGTGCAGACGGGCCTGAGAGCGCTGCTACATGGCCGATCTTTACCGTGTCTGCCGCGTGTGCCGCGGCGGTGAATCCGGCCAGGACTACGCCCAACGTCATTCCCAGCAGCATTGCGGGTCGCCGGGTCAGGCGGAGGGATCGGGGCATAACGAGTACTCGTTTCATTTTGTGACCTCCATCGGGGAAAGGGCGAGAGACTGAGCGCGTAATTCTTTGCCCGATATTCTGCCATACGGGCGGCGCGGTTGCCCGCCATAAAAACCAGGCGGCCAAGCGGAAACGGTGTTGAGCGAGGAGGCCGGTGCGGGAAGGTGTTGGCCTGCGCAGACCGGACGGAGGGCGCTGGATTGAACAAACGGGGGAGCATCCGGCTCCCCCGTGCGTGCTATCTCATGAAAGCCTTGTTGCGATCGTTGAGTATCCGTTCTACCGGGTCGCAGCAGCGGTCGACGGAGTCGGCGGGATCGGCTCGGGCACCCGGTTCTTCACCACGGGAATGGACTGCAGGTAGGCGAAAATCGCCGCCAGGTCCGCGTCCGTGAAGTGCTTGTACATCGGAATCGGCATCGGGGGCAGCACAGGCCGCCCGCGGCCCTTATGGCGTCCGGTGCGAATCGTGTCGGTGAAGGTGCGCAGCGTCCACTTGCCGAGGCCGGTGTCCTTGTCGGGCGTGAGATTGGCGGTGAAGCTTACACCCCAGGGGCCGGACCACGCGGTGTTCGTCGCCGAGGCGACGACCACCCATGGGCCCTCAGGCAGCCTGGGCGGCGGCGTCAACGCTTCCGTCTCCGGGTGGCCGGACAGCATACGGCTCATGTCGGGTTCGGGGCCCTTCGGTCCCATCTTCCACGGCGTGTGGCAGTCGTGGCAGCCGGAAACGGTGACAATATACCGGCCCCGCGCGGCTTTCGCAGCTTCGGTGATCGCAGGCGCGGCGCCCGTCGCCTCGACGGTTGTTGCGCCAATGCAGGGTGCAGCCGACAGCGCGAGTAAGGCGACAAGCGGCGTGCTGGTGAGAGAAGCGTGCTTCATGGAGCGTACTCCTTCTAGGGTTGCAGTTGCTGAATCCACCGTTCGATGAGGGCAAGACCCTCGCGGTCGATGAGCTGGGTTCCCAGCGGTGGCATCTGTGTAAGGGAATTTCGCGATCGCATACGCGCTGTGAGCTGGCTGTCCTCGGGATGGCCGGGCACGACGCGCGTGTCCAGTCCAAGCGCGCGTGATTCGCTCGGATGATCAATCGTCGATTGCAGCACTTTGTTCAAGTCTGCGGCACCGCCCGAAGGTTGCAGCAGCACCAGTTCGAGCTCCGCGAGCGGGCCGCGATCGTTGTGGCAGTGCCCGCAGTTGGCGTGCATGTAACCGAGCGCCGCACGGGCGGTCGGCGATGACTCGCTGATGCGCGGCGCACTCTCGAGCAACGCAGGAGAAACATTGCGCAGCAGCCCACGGGCGACGAGGTCGCGCAGATCTACGTGCTCGGCGTGTCGCGGGTCGGCATTCGGCGCATTAGGGTCACGATCGGGCGACAGCTGCAGGGCACTGAGCCCAAGCACCGGCACGGCAGCGCCCTCGTGGCATGCGCGGCAATCTTCGTGCGACGGAATGATGTAACTTCCACCAGGAGCGCCTTCGGCCGGCAACGAGGCGATCCCCTCGCTCGGTGCGAGAAGCGCATCGCTGCCGTCGGCGTTCCAGACGTAGGCCGCGTAGCGCCAGGAGCCGTCATCGAGACGCTCGATGAGACGTGTCTCGACCGGTCGAGCGAGACTGAATTCCTTCCACAACCGCGTGCCGCGAGGGAACTCCCACGCGTCGCTTTGCGTGGCATCGATGGCTGTGCCCGGGGGCAGGTAGAGCCAGCGACGCTTTGTTGCCCCGTCTGACCACAGCGGATACTGCGGCGTGAAGGGAAGGTTGTCCGCGCGAACGCTCCGTGAACCGTCAACAAACAGTCCGGCGTCGCTGAGGCGTTCGGGTAGCGCACTGGCTGAAGCGGGTACGGCCGCCTGTTCAGCCGCCAGTACCGGGTATCCACTGCCTGCCAGCGCGGCGGCGGCGCTGAGCAGCAGAGCGCAGCCCCGGTGCACAAAAAACACTACGAGTTTCACTGTCGTTCCCAGGCCACCCGGCTACGAGATCGGAATACGATCTTTGTTCTGCGCCAGCCAGTCGGCGAAGCTCTGGAGTTCGGAATTGAGTTCGCGGGAGGTCTCCACGCTGCGTGCCTGGCAGAACACGTCGTTGTAGTCATGCTGGAACTGGAACATGTTGCCGAGATCGTCGGCGCCCGGGAAACCGAGCTTGCGATAGTCCTCCGGCGAGATGGCGTGATAACGAACGTGGCTGCCCAGCGCCGCGCTGAGCGCAGCAGCCATCTCTTCACCCGTCGGGTGTTCGCCGGCGACACCGATGGTCTCACCGATGAACCGCTTGCCGCCCTTGAAAATGCCGTAGGCACACTTGCCGATATCTTCTGCCGCAATGCCGGGCAGCTTGCGCTCTCCCAGCGGCAGCGTGAACAACAATACTCCGTCGGCACTCTTTCGCGGTGCCATGCCGAAGTGGATGAGGTTTTCCCAGTAGAAGGACGCACGGAAAAACGTGGTGGGCACGCCGAGGTCCGTGAACACGTGATCGACGGCACCTTTGGCGTCCGAGTGCGGCACCTTGTACTTGCCCATCAGGGTCGGTAAGGAGGCATCGGCCAGCGGAACCCAGTGCCGTACGTCCTCCAGCGTCGACCAGACGACGTGACGCACTTTACAGTCGCTGGCCGCCTGCGCCATGGCGCGGGCCTGTGCCTGCTCCTTGTCGGGCGAGAAATGTTCCCAGAAATTCGTGACGCAAAAGGCACTATGCACGCTTTCAAAAGCCGAGCGGATACTTCCGCCATCGTCGAGATCGGTCGCGACGACGTCGGCGCCGAGGGCGGCCAGCGCTCTGGCTTTGTCTGAATCGGGGTTGCGCGTCAGCGCGCGAACGGCGAAGCCGCTTTTCGAATCGCCGAGAATCGCCCGGGCCAGGCCGCCGCCTTGTGCACCCGTGGCACCGACGACGGCGATGATCTTCTTCGTGGGCATGAGGGTTTCCTCGTTACGCCTGCCGACCTATCGACCGAGGAGCGAGACGCCGGGAAAGAGTGGCAGCCAGGCTGTGCTCGGGCTGGAGACCGTCGGGACCAGCGAAGGCAATGTAGAGCAGCTCTATTGCCGAATAAACGGGGGAAGGATAAATTGATTATTCGGCGAATAGGAATAATTCAGTGGACCGACTCTTCTGCATGCAGGCCTTTGTTCGAGTGGTCGAGCACGGCGCCTTTGGCCGGGCGGCCGACGACCTCGGCGCCTCCCGCGCCAGCGTTACCGAGGCGCTCGGGCAGCTGGAGAAACGCCTCGGCGTGCGATTGCTGAACCGCACGACCCGACGGCTGAGCCTGACCGATGAGGGGCGCTCCTACTACGATGACTGCGTGCGTGTGCTCGATCAGATCGCCGAGGCTGAAGATAAGCTATCGGGCGCACGCCTCTCCCCGCGCGGGCGGTTGCGCGTTTCCGTACCCCAGTCATTCGTCAATGAAGTGTTCTTCCCGGCGTTGGCCCGCTTCATGGCGCGCTATCCGCAGCTGAGCGTGGAAGTGATGATCACCGATCGCGCCGTGAATCTCATCGAGGAAGGGATTGACTGTGCGCTGCGGGTCGTGGATATCCCACCCGACTCCGGACTGGTCGCCCGCCCCCTGAGCAGTTCACGCTGGCTGACCTGCGCATCGCCCGCCTATCTCGCCGCCCACGGCGTGCCGGAGTGTATCGAAGATCTCGCGCAGCACGAGTGCATCCGTTTCATTTCACCGTCCACCGGGCGCCCGCGTGACTGGGTGTTCGAAGAAGACAGCCAGCTCAAGACGTGTGTGCCGTACGGCAATCTTCGCTTGACCTCGCTCGGGGCCGCGACCGAGGCTGCCATCGCCGGTAGCGGCATTGCCCAGGTGCCGGATGCGCTTGCGTTCAGTGCGCTCCTGAGCGGCAAGCTTCAGGCGGTTCTGGCCGAGCGCATCGCGCCGGCACCACCGATCATGCTGGTGTATCCGGGCAACCGTTATCTGACCGCGAAGGTGCGCGCGTTCGGAGAGTTCTTCGCCGAAGTGTTTCCGGCGGAAGGTTGGTGGTCGATAACAGCGGGAAAAGTGACTTCGGCGTGAGGGAGGTGCGGTAACGCCATCACGGCCGATCCGGCGATTCGCGAGCGCTGCGATTGCGGTGCCGCGATGGGATTGTCACGCGTGGCGATGATTGTCCTTGGCCCTGTTCAAAGCACGAGCAAGTACGTCTATCTCTTCGCATCACTTTGCTTGAAGTGTAAACCGGAGGTGGCGGTCAAACAGCCCCGGATCAGACGGTAGCGGCAGTGGCGATGCTCTCCAGACGGCCGTCTCTATGGACTGTCGAAACGCCTCGTCGCCCGTGCAATTCAACGTGTCAACACGCACAATCGCACCGGCTGAGTCCTGCTCAACGAGCACATCGCAACGCATTTCACGGGTGACGGATTTGCGGCGATTCCAGTGGCGAACGATTGCCCGATAGATGGCCGACTGGTACTGCGCTTGAGCCTTTGTTCGTTGCGTCTCGTCGTCACTTTGCACCGCGCCTGTTGCCTGAGCGACAAGCACTGCTGCTGCTCTATGAGCCTGGCCGCACTCCGCGGTGACGGAGCTCGCAGCAAGCGCAAGCGGGACCAGCAATGCTCTTGAAAGTCGTCGTGCTCGACAGCCCATGGCGCCGATTGTACCGGTTCAGGGGTTCAGGGGGTCGGACCAACATAGCCGTTTGATTTGAAAGGAAGTGCCTTCCAAAAAGGGCTGATTCAGCCGCTTAAACCACCGATTTTCGACCGAAAAACAGGTCGCTAAGCGTTGACACCGGGTATTTGATTGTTCGGCCTTTGCCTGCTTGGGCAGATTTACTTG
>JAHELT010000115.1 GCA_024644045.1 Chromatiales bacterium
TGGCGGCCCGCGCTGCGGTGGGTCAGCGCGTCGTCGAGAAGACTGTCCGCCGCAAAGCGGTGACCGAGCGTTTCACACAACCGCGCGCGGTCTACGTTCAATTCGGAAAAAGCTTCTTATCGAAAACCACGACCAGGTCGATATTGAAGAACAAATTGACGCGCTCTTCGTAATCGATATGCACGATCAGCTGTTGCCTGGCATTCTTGCTGAACTTCAGGATGGTCGGCTTGGTATCGTAGAGGTTGTTTTGCCGAAACCGCTGCCTGACGATGTTCTTCAGCTCCGCCTTACTTTTTTTCGCAACGCCCGACTCGCGTTGCAAGGCTCTCGAAACGTCCAGAATCTGGAAGTAAGTTAAATAAAGAGGGACCACTCGCAGCCCCATCAACCCTATCACGCCCACCATCAACGCGATGGCGGTCCACCCGAGCCATCCCATCCCGGCCTGGCGACGTAACGATGCCGGTTGCCTCAATTGATCATGTTTCCGATTCGCGACCATAGGATACCTTCTCCACCCCAGTCCCAGTTCATCCAGATCATGAACGCCCGGCCCACCAGATGGTCTTCGGGTACGTAACCCCAGTAGCGCCCATCGTTGCTGTTGTCCCGGTTGTCGCCCATCACAAAGTAATGTCCCGTGGGTACGATCCACTCGCCTTCGAGACCGAACTTTGCCGGCGTGATGAGCACGTCGTGGGTAACCTCGCCCAGCGATTCACCGAAAACCATTGCCGACTGCGATACGCCTGAGGGCGTTCGGTAAGGACCGGCTTTCGAAAGCTCTATCTCCTGACCATTTATGTACAACGTCTTGTTGTAGTAGGCAATGTGGTCGCCGGGCAGGCCGACAATACGCTTAATATAGTCCAGTTGCGGTTGCCGCGGATACCTGAAGACCGCCACATCGCCACGTGCTGGCTCGCCGGTATCGAAGAACTTCGTGTTAAGCACCGGCCAGCGGATGCCGTAGCTGAACTTGTTGACCAGAATAAAATCACCCACCAGCAGCGTAGGCATCATCGAACCGGACGGAATCCGGAACGGCTCCACGATGAACGAGCGCAGCACCAGAACCACCAGCAGAACCGGGAAGAACGAGCGCGCATACTCGACGATGACGGGTTCTTTGGCCTCGCCGGCAGGGTCGCCACGGCGCTGACGCGAGAAGATCAGTGCGTCAACACCCCACACTACGCCCGCCACGGCGGTCGCCGCGACCAGCACGAAAGCAACGTCAAAATCCATCGGGCACTGACTCGAGCGCGGTCAAGATTTTTCCACCCGCAGCACGGCGAGAAACGCTTCCTGGGGAATCTCGATGCGTCCTACCTGCTTCATGCGTCGCTTCCCGGCCTTCTGCTTCTCGAGCAGTTTGCGCTTTCGCGTAATGTCGCCCCCGTAGCACTTGGCGGTAACGTTTTTACGTAAAGCCTTGATTGTCGAGCGCGCGATGATATGTGAACCGATTGCGGCTTGTACAGCCACTTCGAACATCTGGCGCGGGATGATCTCGCGCATTTTTTCGGTCAACTCGCGACCGCGGCGCTGCGCCTTATTGCGGTGCACAATCAGGGACAGCGCGTCCACCCGCTCACCGTTGATGAGCAGATCCAGTTTCACCAGATCGGCCGCCTGGAAACGTAGAAACTCGTAGTCGAACGAGGCGTACCCCCGGCTCACCGACTTCAGCCGGTCGAAGAAGTCCAGCACCACTTCGCTGAGCGGCAACTCGAAATCCATCGACACCTGCCGTCCCGCGTACTGCAGGCGCTTGTGCGCACCGCGCTTCTCCAGGCACAGCTTCATCACCTCACCGACATACTCCTGCGGCACCAGGACGGTGGCCAGAATGATCGGCTCGCGGACCTCCGCCACGTCCTGGGCCGGCGCGAGCTGCGCCGGGTTGTGGATCTGCGTGACCTCGCCGAGGTTATCGAGAATCTCGTACACCACGGTCGGCGCGGTGGTGATCAGCTCGAGCTGATACTCGCGCTCGAGGCGCTCCTGAACGATTTCCATGTGCAGCATGCCGAGGAAGCCGCAGCGAAAGCCGAACCCGAGCGCCTGCGAGGTTTCCGGCTCGAAATGCAGTGCCGAATCGTTGAGGCGCAGCTTGTGCAGGGCGTCGCGAAACGCATCGTAGTACTCTGAATCCACCGGGTACAGCCCGGCGAACACGCGCGGCATGACCGCCTCGAATCCCGGCAGCGGCACCGCCGCCGGGCTCGCAGCCAGGGTGACCGTGTCGCCGACGCGCGCCGCGTCGATCTCCTTGATACCGGCGATCATGTAACCCACCTCGCCGGCTTCAAGGCTCGGGCAATCCTCGGCCTTGGGGGTAAACACGCCGACGCGGTCGACCTGAAAGTTGCGCTGTGTGGACATCATCTGGATTTTCTGCCCGCTGCGCAGCGCGCCGTTCACAACCCTCACCAGGGCCACGACACCGACGAAATTGTCGAACCAGGAATCGATGATCAACGCCTGCGTCGGCGCCTGCGGATCGCCCGTCGGCGGCGGTATGCGCGCCACCAGCTGCTCCAGCAGGTCGCGCACGCCGGCGCCGGTCTTGGCGCTGACGCGAATCGCATCCTGTGCATCGATGCCGATGATTTCCTCGATCTCGCTGATCACGCGGTCCGGGTCCGCGGAGGGCAGGTCGATCTTGTTCAACACCGGCACGACCTCCAGACCCTGCTCGATGGCGGTGTAGCAGTTGGCGACGCTTTGCGCTTCCACGCCCTGGCTGGCATCGACCACCAGCAACGCGCCCTCGCAGGCGGCCAGCGAACGCGAGACCTCGTAAGAGAAATCCACGTGTCCCGGCGTGTCGATGAAGTTGAGTGCATAGCGGACGCCGTTTCGCGCCTGATAGTGCAACGCCACTGCCCGGGCTTTGATGGTGATCCCGCGCTCACGCTCGAGATCCATGTTATCCAGCACCTGGGCGGCCATCTCGCGTGCGCTCAGGCCGCCGCAGAGTTCGATGAACCGGTCGGACAGGGTGGATTTACCGTGGTCTATGTGCGCGATGATGGAGAAATTGCGAATCTGTTGCATCTAGCCTGCATGTTGCAAGAAGGCGGTTAGGCATCGTTACGTTTGCCCGCGAAATCAACCGGTTAGCGACGTGCTGGCGCGGCGTCGCCCGGAAACCCGGCACCTCTCAAGGAATGATCTGGCGCCAGCGGCTCGAACGATCGGCCCCGAGACCGGGGTGGCGACCGGCACCCGATCGTCCAGGCGAGGCCCGCGGCGCGAAAAGGCGAGCTATTCTGCGGCCAGGGCGGAGCGCAGCGCAACCGGGTCGAGGAAGTAATTGCAAACCTCGTGATCGGCGTACTCGAGCACCGGCACGCGCACGTTGTGCCGGGCGCGCAGCGCCGGGTCGCCGTCGATGTCGACGACGTTCACCTCGAACCGCAACTCGTCGCTGAACAGGGCCAGGTCGTCGCGCATGTCGTCGCACAGCGAGCAGCCGCTGCGCACATACAGCGTCAGGCGCCGCGGCGATTCACTCACCCCCTGTCGTTGTCCAGCTTCAGCGCCAGAAACAGCGGACCGTCGCGCCGATGCACCAGCACGGCCACCGACCGCTTGTTGGCCAGGTCCTTGGCAATTTCGCTGAAGTCGGCAACGCTGCCCACGGGTTTGTTGTCGAGCATCACGATGGCGTCGCCCCGGCGGATGCCGGCCTCCGCCGCGGGGCCCTCGAGCACGCGCTGCACCAGCACGCCGCCGGATTCCAGCTGCAGCGCCTCGCGTGCGTCTGTGTCAAGCTCAGAGACCACGACCCCGAGCTCGTTGTTGGATTCCGGCTCCCGGGGCTGCACGCTCTGCGCCATGAGCTTGACATCGTCCAACTCGCCGATCGAGACCCTGATCGTGCGTGCCCGGCCTTCGCGGATCACCTCGACGCGCGCCGTCTCGCCAACCCGCGTGATGCCCACCAGCGGCGGCAACTCGGTGGAGCTGTTCAACGTGGTGCCGTTGTAAGCCACGATGATGTCGCCGACCCGCAGGCCGGCCTCCTCCGCCGGGCTCTGCGGCAGCACCCGGGCGACGAGCGCGCCGTGAGCGCGATCCATGCCGAAGGATTCGGCCAGCTCCCGGGTCACCTCCTGAATCACCACGCCGAGCCAGCCGCGCGTCACCTTGCCGTGGGTCTTGAGCTGCTCGACCACGTCCAGCGCGACCTCGATCGGAATCGCGAACGACAGCCCCATGAAGCCGCCGGTTCGGCTGTAGATCTGCGCGTTGATACCAACCACCTCGCCGTCCAGGTCGAACAGCGGACCGCCGGAATTACCCGGGTTGATGGCCACGTCCGTCTGGATGAAGGGGACGTAGTTCTCGTTGGGCAGGCTGCGGCCCTTGGCGCTGACGATGCCCGAGGTCACGGAGTGGTCGAAACCGAACGGCGAGCCGATGGCAAGCACCCATTCGCCCACTTTCAAATCCGAGGAGCTGCCGAGCGAAGCAACCGGCAGATCGTCACCGTCCATCTTGAGCAGCGCGATGTCACTGCGCTCGTCGCTCCCCACCACTTTCGCCAGCAGCTCGCGGCGATCGTGCATGCGCACGATGATGCTGTCGGCGCCATCGACAACGTGACGGTTGGTCAGCACGTAACCGTCGGCCGAGATAATGAACCCGGAGCCCAGCGACTGCGAATCGAAGCGCTCGGGAAAGCCCTCGCGGTCACCGAAGAAACGGCGGAACAGGTCACCGAACGGCGTGTTCTCGAGATCCGGCGGCTCGTCGCGCTGCATGCGACGCTCGATTTTCTTCGTGGTGCTGATGTTGACGACGGCGGGGTGGCTGCGTTCCACCAGCTCGGTGAAATCGGGCAGCGCGCGGGCCGCGGCACCGGCACTCCAGGCACCGGCGAGTGCCAGCGCTGCGATGACCGTGAGAAATTGCTTCATTACCTACTCCGTAATTTATGGTGCGGCGGCGGGCGGTTGCGTTGCGGCGCCGGCGGCGCGCACCCGCACCGGATACGCCCGGGCAAGCCGGCCGCCGAGCAGTGCCGCCATGGCCGCGCCGGCGAGGAACCCTGCGCAGCTCGCCAGCATCGCGCCGACGTCCTCTGCCAGCAGCTCGCCCAGCATCGCACCCGTAATCAACCCCGCCAGGGGTGCACCGTACACGGCGCCGGCCGCCAACAGCAGCCAGCGCTCGGGAATGCTCAACACGACCCGGTCACCGGCCGCGAATGCCGACGCGTGCGCCACCGCCACCGCGTGGCGGGCACCGAAGCCGCGCAGCAGCCAGCCGGCCCCGCAGCCCACACCCCTGGTGCACTCGGCGCATCGCACTGCGTCGGCGGGTCGGCATACCCATACCGTACGCGCCTGCGCGGCGGCAACCGTGGCCGGCTGGTCAATCATGCGTAATGACGAGTATCCGGGCTCGAAGCTAGGGATTGTAAACCACTGCCTGCGCAATGTATTCCACGGTCGCGGCGGGAACCTCACCGACCACCGTGATCTGGTAATCGCGTTCGACGGTGCCGTAGACGTTGACGGCCCCCATGCGGGAGCCGCCCTCGAGCCGCTGCTGATCCTCGCCCAGCGGTTCGATGAACACGGAAACCGTCGCCAGGCCGTCTGAGTACACCAGATGCTCGACCGCATTGTCGTGCGGCATCATGGGTTTTTTGTCGCGCCGGGTCATGGCGTAGCCGGGCGGCAGCCGCTTCACCTTCCACATGGGATCGGGGGCCAGCTGCGCATCCGAGTCCTCGGTCACCCAGGTGTAACCGGTGCCGGTGAGGATCGGTTTGAAGCGGTCGGCCGGGATGTGCTCCAGCACCTGCAGCTCGGTGAACATCACCTGCTCGACCGGGCGGCCCTGCTCGTCCAGCAGGTCCGAGCGCAGCAGCAGGTCCGTCTCACGGTCCAGCCACAGGCGGTAGCCGTAACGGAAGCCGTCCAGCGGCTCGATCCCTATCACGCGTGCCGGCAGGCCGGCGATGCGCCCCTCACCGTGATCGGAAATGCGGTAGTTCTTCCCGAGCCGCGCCGCCTCCGGGATCGTCGCCGGGAAGGGCGTACGCGGGCGCGCTTTGCTTACCGTAACCGAGCGCGTGCCGGGCCAGATGCAGGTCACGCTGTTGTTGTCGCGGATCACCTCGCGTGCTTCGCCGTTCAACGACAGCAGCCGCTCGCGCTCGCCGGATTCGTCGCGACTGTGCACGATGCGCATGGTCTCGATTTCGCTGCCGTGCATGTAGACGAAGGTGCCCTGGTAGTTCAGGGTCTGCATCGCCGTCGACATGCGATCCAGCCAGTGGCGCGCGTCACCGGCGGTGGCACCGGCGGCGGACAGCGCCAGCGCAGGGCCGAGCGCGAGCCACACCCGCCATGTGCGGGGGGCGGTGGTGCGTCTCGCTGCGCGCCGGTGCATCTACTGCGTCGGCATCTGGTCGTAACCCGCCAGACGCGAATACGGCAGCATGCCCTGCATCTCGCCCATGGTCGCGTACTCCATGTGGTTCAGCAGGTAGTGATTCAGACGTTGCGCGACTTCGGCACGCTGCACGTTCCAGCGCGTGCCGCCGATCGCGGCAGCCGGCACCGCGCGCGGCTGCGCCACCGCGGGGCTGTAGTCCGCGAACTGCGGACCCGGTGCCGGTGCGTGCAGCATCTGCAGCCCGGCGATCGACAGCGCCGCAACGCTGGCCGCGATGGCCAGCCCGGCCAGCGGCCTGCGCCAGCTTCGGGCCGTGGCCGCACGGCTGTCCGGCCGGTCCGGCACCAGCATGTGCGCTTCGTTGTCTATGGCGCGGCTGATCCTGCTCGCAAAGTCTGCGCCCAGCAGATCACTGCGCTCGCCGCGCATAACTGCACGTGTCGTGTGAATGCACTCCCAGCGCTTGCGCAACTCAGCGCTGCCGCGCAGCGACTTCAGAACCCGGGCGCCCTCGAGCTCGTCGCACTCACCGTCGGCCAGCGCCGACAGACTCTCGTTCACCTTATCGCCGTTGTTCATCGCCAACACCTGTATCGTCCAGCAGCGGTTTCAGGCTCAGCTCGATGGCCTCACGAGCCCGAAAAATCCGCGATCGTATCGTTCCGATCGGGCACTCCATCGTGGCCGCGATCTCGTCGTAGGAGAAACCCTCGAACTCGCGCAGCAGGATCGCCGTGCGCAGTTCCTCCGGCAGACCCGCAATCGTCTCCTGAATCGTCTGCTCGATCTCTGAAGACAGCAAGATACGTTCCGGAGTTCCCTCTTCCTGCAACCATCCTCCGGACTCGTACTGCTCGGCTTCCTGGGCATCGACCGACGCCTCGGGGGTTCGCCGCCCTGAGGCCACCAGGTAGTTCTTCGCGGTATTGACCGCAATACGGTACATCCAGGTGTAGAAGGCGCTATCGCCACGGAAATTCTGCAGGCCGCGGTACGCTTTGATGAACGCTTCCTGCGTCACGTCCTCGACATCGGTCTGGCTGACGTAGCGGGAAACCAGGTTAGCTATCTTGTGCTGATACTTGCGCACCAGCAGATCGAAGGCTGTCTTATCCCCCTTCTGAACACGTTTCACCAGCGCTCGGTCGATCTCACGCTCGCCCATCCGGGCATTCCTCCCTTTGTCGCGTGTTCACGGTGTAGACCGCGACGCCGCTGCAAGGTTGCACCAGCGGCCGCCGCAGCCCACGCTCCGCCCATTCTAGCGCGCCCGGGGCCACCGGCGCGTGAGAGACAAACGCCCGCGTATGATAGACAATGCCGCTCCGAACGGCTGCGGCGCCGGCCGGGTCGGCCGCAGACCCCGGCTCGGCGCACGGCTGCTCGCCAATGCGTGAATCAACCTGTTGAAAAAACGGCATATTTCAATGTACCGGCCCGATCATCGGCGACCCTGCGTACCCTCGGACGAGGAAGTGGTGGTATCGCGTCGCCTGATGTGGAACGGCTTCGGCAGCCTGCGCACCGACAGACGCCTGCAGCGAGTCAGGCACCGTATCATCCGCCTGCTCTTCACAGCGATTGATGCGTACTGCGGAAACTTCCGGCTGACCGGCGACCTGCGGTCGCGGTTCTGGCGGTGCATGGCCACGCTGCGCCGGGAAAGCTGCGCGTGAGTAACGCATGAGCGAACTGCTGATACAGCCCCAGTGGCTGGCTGATCGCCTGAACGACGCGGGTCTCCGCATCGTCGACTTGTGCAAGCCGGACCACTATGCCGAGCACCACGTACCGGGCGCGGTGCACCTTCCCTACGATGAGCTGGTGGTGAAGAATCCGCCCGTCGGCGGGCTGCTCCCGGGACGCGAGGCGTTTGCGGCATCGATGGGTGGACTCGGCATCGGCAACGGCCACCATGTGGTCGCCTACGACGAGGAAGGCGGTGGCCGCGCGTCGCGCTTGATCTGGTCGCTGCATGCCTACGGCCATACGCGCGCCTCGTTGCTGGACGGCGGCGCGACCGCCTGGCTCCAGGAAGGGTATCCGCTGACGGCGGACGGCGACGCGCCGGAACCCTGTGCCTTCGAAGCGACGCTGAACGAGGCGGTGATCGCGGACTACGACTACATCCTGGAGCACCTGCAGCAACCGGGTGTGGCGTTGCTGGATGCGCGCTCACTGGAGGAGTACACCGGCGTGCGGCGCAACGCCGAGCACGGCGGGCACATTCCAGGGGCGAAGCGGCTCGAGTGGACCGAGCTCATGGATCGCGACCGCAACCTGCGACTCAAGCCCGCTGAGGAAATCCAGGCGCAGCTCGCGCACCTGGGCATAGACGCGGCGCAGGAGGTCATCGTCTACTGCCAGACCCACCACCGTTCGGCACTCAACTACGTCGCGCTGAGGCGGCTGGGATTCACCCGGGTGCGCGGCTACCACGGCTCCTGGTCTGACTGGGGCAACCGGCCCGGCGCACCCGTCGCGCAGGGAGTGTCCCCTCTGCAGACTCTTTAATAATGTCCACGTAACCGCCGGCACTGAAAAAAACCGCCGCCCTCAATCGGGAACTGTCCCTCCCCCTCGAACTGTCCCCTGTGCAGGTCATCAGCTGAAGACTGTGCAACCCTCCGACCCGGCCGGGACTGTGCCTTTTGCAAGCCCTTGACTAACGACCGCGCAACTGTCAGATGCTCAGCACGGTTTCCCGGTAGTACTGCAGCTCACGGATCGAATCGCGTATATCGTCCAGCGCAAGGTGTGTGCCGCCCTTGCTGAATCCGCCGGCCACCTCGGGCGCCCAGCGCCGCACCAGCTCTTTCAGGGTGCTTACATCGAGGTTGCGGTAATGGAAGAACGCTTCGAGCTCCGGCATCCAGCGCGCCAGGAACCGCCGATCCTGGCAGATGCTGTTGCCGCACATCGGCGACTCGCCTGTCGCGACGTGCTGCGCGAGGAACGCCAGGGTTGCCTGCTCTGCCGCCGCGGCATCCGTGCCGCTGGCCCGCACGCGTTCCAGCAGACCCGACTTCTTGTGCTGGCGCGTGTTCCACTCGTCCATTGCCTCGAGCACCGAGGCTTCCTGATAGATGGCGAACACCGGGCCTTCGGCCAGCGTGGTGAGCGCCTGATCGGTGACGATCGTCGCGATCTCAATGATGCGGTCGTGGTCCGGGTCGAGCCCGGTCATCTCCAGATCGATCCAAATCAAATTGTCGGGGGACACGGCGAGTCAGTGCTCGTGGGTCTGCCGATGAGGTCTGCTATTCTAGCAAGGAGTAACCAGCGAAAGGGGTACTGCCATGACCCGGCTCACCGAACAGAAATGCGCGCCCTGCGAAGGCGGCGTCGAACCGCTCAGCGCAGAGGCCGCCGGCAACCTGATGAAGCAGCTCGATGCGGACTGGGCGCTGAACGACGCGGCCAGCGAGATCGCCCGGACCTACAAGTTCAAGAACTACTATCAAACGATGGCGTTCGTGAATGCGCTGGCCTGGATCGCACACCGCGAAGATCATCATCCCGATCTGGAAGTCGGCTACAACCGTTGTCACGTGCGCTACAGCACGCACGCCATAGGCGGACTGTCGCAGAACGATTTCATCTGCGCCGCCAAGATCGACGCGCTGCTCGCCTAGGGTCGCGGTACAGCGTCGGTCAGTCAGCGGGTTCCCGAGTTGAGCACCCCCCGCAAACCCGGCCTGGTCGTCACAAACTTCGGTGCAAGGCTCGCCGTCGAGGACGCCGATGGACGGGTACACCGCTGCGTCAAGCGCAAGGAGCTGCCGCCGGTCGTGTGCGGCGACCGCGTCGAGTGGCAGGCGCAGACCGGCGGCGAAGGCGTGGTGATCGCCGCCGCGACGCGCCGCAACGAGCTCGCCCGACCGGACCGCCGCGGGCGCGACAAGCCGGTGGCGGCCAACTTCGACGACCTGGTGATCGTCGCCGCGCCGCGTCCGCCGCCGCAGCGCCAACTGCTCGACCGTTACCTGGTGCTCGCCGAACATCTCCCGTGCGCAGCGTTGCTGGTGATGCACAAAAGCGATCTCGCCGAATCCCGGAATGCGGAGATCACCGCCCTGCACGACGGCTATGCGGCGCTTGGGTATCGCGTGTTGCGCACCAGCACGCGTACGCCCGAAGGCCTGACCCCGCTGCGCGACGCACTGCGCTCGCGCACCGCGGTGCTCGTCGGCCCCTCGGGCGTCGGCAAGTCGTCGATCGTGGCGGCACTGGTTCCGGACCGCGATATTCAGATCGGCGCGCTGTCCGAATCCAGCGGTCTGGGGCGGCACACCACCTCGGCAACCACACTCTACCGTCTGCCCGGGGGCGGCGCGCTGATCGATTCTCCGGGAATCCGCGACATGCCGCTGCGGCGCTTCAGCGCACAGCAGATCCGCGACGGGTTCCGCGAGTTTGCAAGCTTCTCCCAGGCCTGCCGGTTCGCGAACTGCGCCCATCTTCGCGAGCCGGGTTGCGCCGTACGCGCGGCGGTCGGCAGGCAGATTCAGCGCCAGCGCTGGGAAAGCTACCGCGCCATCGTCACCGCCATCGAGGAACAACCGCACTGAGAGCTGCGCCCCTCATGCCAGACCTCTCCCGGTCGAGCGGCGTCAGGGGTGAGGGGGTTCGAGGGTGAGCAGCGGCCGCTTCAGAGCTCCCGGCGCTGCGAGAACGCGTGCGCCAGCGTGCCGCTGTCCAGGTACTCGAGCTCGCCGCCGAGCGGCACGCCCTGAGCGAGGCGCATCACCCGCACTTCGTAGCGCCCCGCGAGCTCGCCGATGTAATGCGAGGTCGCTTCGCCCTCGAGCGTCGGGTTGGTGGCGAGAATCAACTCCTGCACCGTGCCGCTGGCCAGCCGCTGGTCGAGCAGATCCAGCCCGAGCTCGCCTGGACCGATCCCATCCAGCGGCGACAGGCGACCCATCAGCACGAAGTATCTGCCCCCGTAGTGGGTCGACTGCTCGATCGCCGCCACGTCGGCGGGCGTTTCCACCACGCACAGCTGAGCCTCGTCGCGCTGCTCGCTCGCGCAGACCGGGCACAGCTCCTGCTCGGTGAAGTTGCGGCACAACCGGCAGTGGCCGATCCTGGCCAGCGCCCCGGCGAGGCTCCCGGCCAGCCGCTGGCCGCCCTCGCGGTCGCGCTCCAGCAGGTGGAAAGCCATGCGCTGGGCGGACTTCGCCCCGACGCCCGGCAGACATTGCAGAGCCTGGATCAGCTCCGCCAGCAGAGGACTGTAGCGCATGGGTAACTGGTTAAATGACTGCCAAACAGACGTGCCAGGCGCCCGCCTTCGTCGAGGCGGACTAGAAGGGCAGCTTCACGCCCGGCGGTAAACCGAGCCCGGCGGTTACCCCGGCCATGCGGTCTTTCATCGTCGCTTCGAGCTTTTGCGTGGCGTCGTTGACGGCCGCTGCCAGCAGGTCTTCCAGCATCTCCTTATCGTCGCCGAAAACGGCATCATCGATACTGACCTTGCGCAGCTCGTGACGACCCGTCATCACGACACTGACCATGCCGCCGCCGCTCTGGCCCTCGACTTCGAGCTCGGCAAGTTCCTGCTGCGCTTTTTCCATCTCGGCCTGCATCCGTTGCGCCTGCTTCATCAGGTTACCCAAACCGCCTTTCACTCAACTCTCCTCCGCCATGTTCACTACCGGGTCATGCGTCCAACGGGCGCACACTGTCGTCGTCCACTTCCGCGCCCAGCCCGTCCTGCAACGCGCGCACGACCGGGTCATTGGCAATCGATTCACGCGCTTTCAAATAACGCTCGTCGCTGAGCCGCGCGGTGCGTTCGGCCGGGGTTTCCGCCTCCGTGATGCCGACCTCGATGCTCAGGCGCAACTCGCGCTGCAAGTGCTCGCGCAGCGCTTTCTCCAGGCGTTCGCGCGCAGTGTCGGACAGCAGATTCGCATGCGCCTCGTTGAGCCGCAAGGTAATGTCCGCCGCGTCGTTGACGAGCAATTCACAGTTGGCCGCGAGCTCGTAGGGCAGGCCGCGCAGATGCAGCGTCGCGAGCAGCGCGTGCCAGGCGCCTGGCCCCGGCGCGCCTGCCGTGGTTCCGCTTGCCTCAGGCGTGCTCGCCCGGCGGGCGGCGGCGGGTGGCTTCGAGCCGCGTTGCGCCGGCGCCGTGCCGCCCGAGGCGGCCGCCGAAGGTGCCCCCGCCGAAGCCGGCCGGAAGGCGTGCATGCGCAGCAACACCATTTCAAAACCCGACAGGGGATCGGGCGCCAGCGGCAGATCACGCCGTCCGAGCAGCGCGATCTGGTAGTACAGCTGCACATCCTCCGGCGTGAGGCGCTCACCCAGCGCGGCGAGACGCTGCTGCTCGTCCGCGTCCTCGGCAACGCGCTCCGGGACCGCCAGCTGTACGGCCAGGCGTTGCAGGGTCGCGCACAGATCGTCCAGCAGCGCGCCGAAATCGCTGACCGATTCGGCGAGCCGGGCGGCCTGCGCGAGCAGCTGTCCGGCATCGCCGTCGGCCAGAGCGTCGAGCAGCGCATAAGCGTGCTCACGCGGGACGTCACCCAGCATCTGCGTCACGTCCTCCGCGGTGACGCGACCGTCTCCGAAGGCAATCGCCTGATCGAGCAAACTCAGCGCATCACGCAAACTGCCGCGTGCGGCGCGCGCAATACGCTGCACCGCCGGCTGCTCCGCCTCGATGTTTTCCGCCGCCAGGATAGTCGTCAAATGCCCGCCGATCGCATCCGCCGGAATCAGGCGCAGGTTGAACTGCAGGCATCGCGAGAGCACCGTGACCGGCAGCTTTTGCGGATCCGTGGTCGCCAGCAGGAACTTCACGTGCGGCGGCGGCTCCTCCAGCGTTTTCAGCAGGGCGTTGAAGCTGTGTGACGAAAGCATGTGCACTTCGTCGATGAGGTACACCTTGTAACGCGCGCGCGTCGGCGCATATTGCACATTTTCCAGCAGCTCGCGCGTGTCCTCGACCTTGGTGCGCGAAGCGGCATCGATTTCCAGCAGATCGACGAAGCGCCCGCCGTCGATCTCCTGGCACGCCGAGCACTCGCCGCAGGGGCTGGCCGTGATACCCGTCTCGCAGTTCAGCGCCTTCGCCAGGATCCGCGCGACGGTCGTTTTACCGACGCCGCGGGTCCCGGTGAACAGATAGGCGTGGTGCAGACGCTCCTGAGACAGCGCGTTGGTCAGCGCCCTGACCACGTGTTCCTGGCCGACCAGCGCGTCGAAATTGCGCGGTCGCCACTTGCGTGCCAGAACCTGGTAACTCATACGTTCACGTCGATGCTGGCTGCTCCCGCGCTCGCCGCCTCGGCGGGCCGTTGCCGGCGCCGGATCGCGGGCGGGCGTGTATGCCCGACGGCCAAGCTGTTTTCAACCATTTGCCTATCCAACCTGTCCCGGCGGTCGGCCGAGCCTGCTGCGCGGGTCTGCACTGTGGGCGGTAACCCGCATCAGCCGCACCCCGGCGCCCAATACCGCTGCTGCCGCTGCTCCCTTCCGGGCCTGACGGGATTCACAACGTCATGTCGCGAGGGGACCGACACGGGTCACCATGACTAAACCTGTCAGCCCGCAGTTCGTCCTGCATCTCGCAGGTCAGGGGCGGCCAGGGCGGGGCTAGTTTATCACTATCGCGTCGCGCCGGAGTTGGTGAGCCGCTCGTTGCCGCCCCCGGTGACCAACGGCGTGCCGGGGCGGCGAGGAGGCGATGGCCGGGCGCCTGCCAACAGCTGCCCTCGATCAGCCGCGCATCTGTTCGGCGTTCGGGTCGTAGAGGGCCTCGGTCACTACGCGCGCCGGGCGCCGCTCGCCGATGATTTCGATCTCGTAGCCTGCCGCCGCATCATACGCCCCGGCACGCACGTACCCCATGGCGACCGAGTTACCCGTATAGTGGGCGAACCCCCCCGAGGTCACCCAGCCCACGACCTCGCCGTCGCGCCAGATCGGCTCATCAGCGATAACGTCCGCTTCCCCCGCCTCGACCGCGAACGTGGTCAGGCGTTGTCGAGGGCCGGCGTCACGGGCCGCGATCAGCGCGTCCTTGCCGATGAAGCGCTCTTTCTGCACCGATACGAAGCGCTCGAGATTTGCCTCGTAGGGTGTGTACAGCGGGCGGTACTCGCGCGCCCAGGAGCCCCAGCTCTTTTCCAGCCGTAGACTGTTCAACGCGCGCCCTCCGAACAGCCGCAGGCCCAGATCCGCGCCCGCCTCGTCGAGCAGCGCAAACAGCGTACGCAGGTACTCGGGGCGCGCCCAGATCTCGTAGCCCAGGCTGCCGGTGAACGACAGCCGCCCGACCCTGGCCGGCACCGGGCCTACGTCGAACTCGTCGAATGCCATGAACTTGAACGCATCGACCGACACGTCGCGACGCGTCAGGCGCTGCAGCAGCTCGCGCGATCTGGGGCCGGCGATCTGCAGCCCCAGCATGTCGAGGCTGCGTGCGGCGATGTTGACGTCATAGCCCGTCGAGGACTGCTCGAACCAGCGCATGTGGTACTGCTCGGCGACACCGGAGCCGGTGATGAAGTAATGATTCTCGTCGCGGCCCGCCAGGGTGAAATCCCCGATCAGACGCCCCGCCTCGTTCAGCATCGGTGTCAGCACCATGCGCCCCGGTCTGGGCAGGCGGTTGGGCAGCAGCTGATCCAGCCACTCGGCGGCGTCCCTGCCGGTCACCTCGTAGTTGGCGAAGTTGGAGATTTCCAGCAGCCCCACACCGTCGCGCACCGCGTGGCACTCCTCGCCCACCGCGGCGAAGTCGTTGGACCGCCGGAACGAGAAGACGTCACGCGCCTCCTCCCCGGGGCGGGCGTACCACAACGCGTTCTCCAGCCCCCAGGCGTTTCCGAACACGGCGCCGCGCTGCTGCAGCAGATCGTAGATCGGCGTCGTGCGCAGCGGGCGTGCCGCGGGCAGCTCCTCGTTGGGGAACTGGATCTGAAAACGCCGCGAATAGTTCTCGCGCACCTTGGCGTTGGCGTAGGCCGGCGTGGCCCAGGCGCCGAAACGCGCGACGTCCATGGCCCAGACGTCGAAGCCCGGGTCTGCGTGCACCATCCAGTTTGACAGCGCGAGACCCACGCCGCCGCCCTGGGAAAACCCGGCCATGACACCAACCGCCACCCAGTAGTTGCTCAGCCCGCGCACCGGGCCGACCAGCGGATTGCCATCCGGCGAGAACACGAACGGCCCGTTGATTACGCGGCGGATGCCGGCCTTGGCGAAGGCCGGGAAATGCGCGAAGCCGACTTCCAGCGAGGGGCTGATCCGGTCGAGATCGGGCTCCAGCAGCTCGGTGTCGAAATCCCACGGCGTGGTATGCTCGGACCAGGGTTTGCCTGCGCGCTCGTAGGTGCCCATGAGCATCCCGCCGCGCTCCTCGCGCAGGTACAGCTCGCCCTCGAAATCGATGCAATGCGGCACTTCCTGACCGGTCGCCGCGTTGTATGCCGCGACCTCCGGCATCTCCTCGGTCAGCAGGTACATGTGCTCCATGGCGAGCAGCGGCAGCTCCAGACCCACCATGCGGCCCACCTCGCGCGCCCACAATCCGCCGGCATTGACCACGTGCTCGGCGCGGTACTCGCCCTGGCTGGTGAGCACGCGCCAGCCGCCGTCCGCTGTCGGATGCAACGCTTCGACCCGGGTCTGGCGCTGCACCGTCGCCCCGTTGACGCGGGCGGCTTTTGCGTACGCGTGGGTCACACCGCTCGGATCGACGTGCCCTTCCATCGGATCCCAGATCGCGCCCACGAAGTGTTTCGGATCCAGCAGCGGCATGCGCTCGTGGGCTTCCGCCGCGCTGATGATCTCCGTCTCCATGCCCAGATAGCGTCCGCGCGCCACCGCCATTTTCAACCAGTCCATGCGTT
>JAHELT010000116.1 GCA_024644045.1 Chromatiales bacterium
AACAGGCTGCCCATGCCGCCGAGCACGACCATGAAAATCAGCTCGCCCGAGCGCGTCCAGTGCATGGTGTCGGGGCTGATGAACTTCTCCACGTTGGCGCTGAGAATCCCGGCCACGGTGCACATCACGCCGGCGATCACGAAGCAGACCAGCCGGTAGCGGTAGGTGGAAAAGCCCAGCGTTTCCATGCGCTGCTCGTTGGACTGTACGCCGCGGATGACCATGCCGAAACGCGATTCGACGATACGCCGCGTAAGGTAGAGCGCGAGCAGCAGGCACCCGAAGATGGTGTAGTACAGATGCAACGGCTGGTCCAGGCTGAAGTATTCCGTGCCGAAGTCGCTGCGCGCGTAGATCACCAGCCCGTCGTCGGAGCCGTACTCCTCGGCACTGACGGCCAGGAAGTAGACCATCTGCGCCAGCGCCATGGTGATCATGATGAAGTAGACCCCGCGCGTACGCAGACTGATCGCGCCGAACACGCTCGCCACCAGCGCGCCGGCGGCCAGCGCCAGCGGCCACTGGATGTAGGCGCTTTCGATGTCGTAGTAGGCGCAGATGCCCACGGTGTACCCGCCGAGCCCCAGGTACAACGCGTGCCCGAAGCTGATCATCCCGCCGTAGCCGAGGATCAGGTTGAGGCTTACCGCGGCGATGCCCCAGATCATCATGCGCGCGAAAATATCCATGTAGTAGGGTTCGTCGATGCCCTGCGCGATGAGCGGCATGAGCGCGCACAGGGTAAGCACCCCGGCAGCGAACCAGGCGCGCGGCGTGCCGGGCAGCAGACCCCTCATCGGCTCGGCGGAAACAGGCCCTGCGGCCGGAAGAACAGGACCACTGCCATGAAGATGTAGATGAGCATGGAGGACAGTGCCGGTCCCGCCGCTTCGGCGGCGTTGGCGGGCAGGACCGCGAGCAGCAGCACGTCCAGAAAGGACCGCCCGAGAGTGTCGATCAGCCCGGCAATCAGTGCGGCCACGAATGCGCCACGAATCGAGCCGATGCCGCCCACCACCACCACCACGAACGCGAGAATGATGATCTGCTCGCCCATGCCGCTGTTGGCGCCGAGAATCGGCAGGATCAGCATGCCGGCCAGACCGGCGAGCGCCGCGCCCAGGCCGAACACAAACGTGAACAGCAGCTTGATGTTGACGCCGAGCGCGCCGACCATCACGCGGTTCGACGCGCCGGCACGCACCAGCATACCCATGCGCGTGCGCGCCACAACGAACCACAGCCCGGCCGCGACCAGCAGGCCGGCGCCGATGATCATCAGCCGGTAAGCGGAGTACTCGATCCCCAGAAATAGCGGTACGGTGCCGTCGAGCCTTGCAGGGAAGGGCACGCGCAGGCCGTCCAGTGGCCAGATCACCTGCACCAGCTCGTTGAAGAATAGAATCAGCCCGAAGGTCGCAAGCACGTGGTCGAGATGATGGCGCGCGTAGAGCGTACGCAGCGCGGTCGCCTCTATCAGCATGCCGACGAGCAGCACCGCGGGCAGCGCCAGCACCACGCCAAGCAGAAAGGATTCACTCCACAGCGTAACCGTGGCACAGAAGAACGCGCCGATCATGTACAGCGAACCGTGCGCCAGGTTCACGAAGTCCATGATGCCGAACGTGAGCGTCAACCCGGCGGCGATCAGAAACAGCAGCACCCCGAACTGGAAGCCGTTCAGCAGCTGCTCGATGAGCAGGACCCAGTCCACGTCGCGACTCAGGCCGCAGATGCTAGCGGGGCGCGGGCTCTCACCCGCGCCCCGGTGGCGGCAGCGGCCACTACATCTTCATCTTGCACTGGCTGGCGTAGGGATCCTGATGGTCGCGCAGCACGACGTCGCGTACCGACGTGGTCCACACGCCGTCCGCATCCTTGACCACCTCGCGGCTGTAGAAGTTCTGGATCGGGAAATGGTTGGGTCCCATGCGGAACTTGCCGCGCACCGAGGGAAAGTCGGCTTTCTCGAGGGCCGCGCGCAGTCCGTCCACGTTACTCATATCGCCATTGACGGCCTCGATCGCGGCCTTGACGAAAAAGATCGAGTCGTAGCTCTGCGCGCCGTAGAAGCTGGGGTACTTGCCGTGCTTCTGCTTGAACGCGGAGACGAAACCCCGGTTCTGCGCATTGTCGAGGTCCGGCGCCCAGAACTGTGTCATGGTGGTGCCCAGCACGCCGGTCATGTTGGCCTGCTGGAAGCGCGGCAGGCTGAGCGAGTCGAGCGTGTACACCGAGTACAGCGGGATTTTGCCTTCGAGCCCGGCCTGCTTGTACTGGGTGATGAATGCCGGGCCGTGCTTGCCGGGATAGAACACGAACACCGCTTCGGGGTTCGCGGATTTGACCTTGGAGAGTTCCGCGGCCCAGTCGATCTGTGCGGGCCACTTGGTCATGTCCTTGCCGGCGATGCGTCCCTTGAAGGTGCGTTCCACGCCGGCCACCATGTTCTTGCCAGCGGCGTAGTTCGGCGCGATCACGTACAGGGATTTGATACCGCGCTGGTTCAGCACTTCGCCCAGCGCCATCGGCGTCTGGTCGTTCTGCCAGGAGATATTGAAGAAGTTCTTCTGACAGCCCTTGCCGGCCAGCTGTGAAGGCCCGGCGTTGGCGCTGATCAGGATCTTCCCGGCATCCATGACGGTGTTGGCCGAAGCGAGCAGCACGTGCGACCAGATGTAACCGATCACGATGTCGACCTTGTCCTGCTTGATCAGGCGCTCGGTGGCCTGTTTGCCCTTCTGCGGGTTGAACTCGTCGTCAGCGAACACCACCTCGACATCGTGCCCCGCGATCTTGCCGCCGATCTGCTGCATCGCGAGCTCGACCGAATCGCGCATGTCGTTGCCGATCACGGCTGCCGGGGTGGTCAGCGTGGTGATGAATCCGATCTTGATCTTGTGCGCCGCTGTGGCCGGTGTAGCCACCAGCGCGACCAGCATCGATGCACCCAGTATGCGTATAAGCATGACTTTCTCCTCCAGATTGGTCAGTTTTTTCGCCGTACGGCGGTCATTGTAGATTCACTGTGTCACCGTTCATACTGTTACCTCGCCGCCGGCAAGGCGGCGCACCTGGCTAGCGGTTGCCACGGCGCTCGCGCCACAGGCCGAGCTTTTCCTGCGCGGGCCGGTCGGAATAGCTGAAAAGGACGGCGTCCTCGGTCGCTTCGTGGACCACCTCGTGCCAGCTCGGCACGATGAACACGTCGCGCGGTCCCCATGCATACGGGTGTCCCTCGATCGCGGCCCGGCCGCGGCCCTCGACCCCCACGAACACCGTGGCGTCGGTCGAGCGGTATGGCTGGGTGCTGAAGCCTTCCGGCAGCAGCTGCAGGCAGGCGCCGATGGTGGGCATCGCCCAGCCGCCGTCGAGCGGGTTCACGTAGCGCATTTTCAGGCCGTGGCAGGGGTCCCATTCGTCGCGTGCGCGCAGGCTCTCGAGGGCTTCGCGCGAGCGGGCGTAGCGGTAGTTGAAAATCGGCGAGGTCGGCGCCGCCCGCGCATAGTCCAGCGGCAGCATGTTGGCACCGTAACGCGCGAGCGTATCGCCGGGCGGTGCGGTGACCGGTTGCCGCTCGTCCGCGTAGCCCTCGGCGAACGAGGCATCCAGGAACTGCACCAGCGGGATGTCCAGCCCGTCGAGCCAGAATACCGGCGCATCGCCGGTATTGCCGTGATCGTGCCACTCCCAGCTCGGGGTGATCACGAAATCGCCGTAGTGCATGTCGGTCCGTTCACCGCCCACCGAGGTGTAGCCGCCCTCGGATTCGAGCACGAACCGCAGCGCCGACTGAGTGTGGCGGTGCGCGGGCGCTACCTCCCCGGGCATGACGCACTGAACACCGCAGTACAGCGAGGTGGTTGCTTTCGAGGTGCCGCGCAGTCCCGGGTTCTCCAGGATCAGGACCCGCCGCTCGGCTTCCCTGGCGCTGATCAGCGCGCCCGCCTCGATCAGTCGTTCGCGCACCTGGGTATAACCCCATTTGACCGGCACGCAGTCGCTGCGCGGCTGCGGCGTGATGATCGCCCCCATCACCGACCAGAGCGCGCGCAGGTTCTCGGGCTCGATGGCGTCGTAGAACGCCTGGCGTTCTACGTTGTCGGTGGGCGCGTCGCGGGTCATGCTGTGCTCCTGGGCGGCGGTTGCGGTGGCGCATCGCTGCGTCGCAGCGCCTGTCGGTCGATTTTATCGGTGCCGGTCTTGGGCAGGCGCTCGAGGAAAACGATCTCGCGCGGGTACTTGTGCGGCAGCAGCGCGCGCTTGGCGTACGCCCTGAGATCCCGCGCCAGGGCGTCGTCGGCAGTGACGCCCGCGACCGGCGCGACCCACGCTTTGATCGTCAGGCGCCGGTCCTCGAGCTCGACCGCCTGCACACAGGATTCATGCACCTTGGGGTGCTCGTTGAGCGCCAGCTCTATCTCCAGCGGGTACACCCACTGCCCGGACACTTTGACGAGGTCGTCGGCACGGCCTTTGAAAAAGTAGCACCCGTCGGCGTCGCGGGAGAACCGGTCGCCGGTGTAGAGCCAGCCGTCGCGCATGGTCTCGGCGGTCTTGGCGGGCCGGTTCCAATAGTACTCCGCGCCTGAAAGGCCGCGCACCGACATCACGCCCTCTTCAGCGGGACCGGCTTCGCGGCCGTCCGGACGGGTGAGCTTTATTGCGTAGCCGGGCACTGCCCGTCCCGCCGAGCCGGTCTTGCGCACCTGCGCGTCGTTGGACAGGTAGATGTGCAGCATCTCGGTGGAGCCGAGTCCCTCGATGATGTCGAGACCGAAGCGCGCCTTCCAGGCGCCCGCAATTTCGGCGGACAGCACTTCGGCGGCCGAGATGCACAGGCGCAGCGAAGCGAGGTCGGCGCGGGCGGCGGCCGGGTCGCGGGTCAGCGCGGTGTACAGGGTCGGCAGGCCGAACAGCAGGGTCGGTCGGTGGCGGTTGATCTGCTCGAACACCGCCCCGGGTTCGGGCCGCCGGGCCATCAGCACCGCGGCGGCGCCGACCGACATCGGAAAGGTCACCGAGTTGCCGAAGCCGTAGGCGAAGAAGATTTTGGGCACCGAGAAACAAACGTCGTCCGGACCGATGCGCAGGATATGCCGGGCATAGGTGGCAGCCGTATACACTGCGTCCTCGTGCTTGTGCACGACCCCCTTCGGTTTGCCGGTAGAGCCGGAAGAGTACATCCAGAACGCCATATCACGGCGCGTTACCGGATGTTCCGCCAGCTGCGGGGGCGCGTTCGCCCAGGGCGGCGTCTCGCCGTTGACCATGACCACCCGGCAGTTCGTACCCCGCACCTGCGCCGCCGAGACCAGCGCGGCGTGCGGCGCCGAGGCGATCGCCGCGCTCGCTGCGCTGTCCTCCAGGTGGAAACGGATCAGCTCGGCGGGCGACAGGGTATTGATGAGCACCGGCACCAGACCCGCGCGCATGGCGCCCATCACGGCGGCCGGGTAGGCGGGCTCATCATCCATCAGCAGCAGGACGCGGTCGCCGGGCGTGCAGCCGGCGGCGAGCAGTGCGTTGCCGACCCGCGCCGCCTCGTCCGCCAGGCGCCGGTACGTCCAGTC
Source organism: Chromatiales bacterium (assembly GCA_024644045.1). Taxonomy (GTDB): domain Bacteria; phylum Pseudomonadota; class Gammaproteobacteria; order JAHELT01; family JAHELT01; genus JAHELT01. The sequence goes on from JAHELT010000116.1 coordinate 5,574, forward strand.
GCCCCGATCGGTAATCACCGCCGGGCGCTCGCCGTTTTCCGCCAGGTTGTCCCACAGCAGGCGCGAGGCGTTGTAGTGCTCGGGCAACGCGAAATCGACGGCGGCGGCCAGTGTCTCCAGGCTCGGCGCCGGGTTCATGCCGTCGCTTCCATGTCGATACCCTGGCGCGAGAGCTGATCGGTGAAACGTGGCGCCAGCCGGCGCAGGCGCGCGGCGTCCAGGCGCCCGGCCCGGCGGATGTAGCTCAGCGCGAAGCGCCAGGGATCGAGCGCCATGTGCGCATCGAACTGCTCGTACCAGTTCGCGGAGCGGCGCGCGGCCCCGACGATTTTTTCCAGGATGGGCTGACGTGCAGCCTGATAGGCGGGCAGCGCCCGCGCCACGTTCCAGTTGCTGTCGCGCAGCGCACGGCTCAGGGCGACAACATCTTCCAGGGCCAGCCGTGTGCCGGAGCCGATCGAGAAATGCGCGGTGTGCAGCGCATCGCCCACCAGTACCCGGTTACCGCAGTGCCAGTGCCGGCAGGACAGCTCCGGGAAGCGGCGCCACACGGACTGATTGGGAATCAGGCGCGCACCCTGCAGCGTGGCCTCGAACAGGCGCTCGCATTCGGCGCGGCACGCGGGTTCCGGCAGCTCGCCGAACCCGGCGCGGGTGAAGGTGGCCGGTGTCGTCTCGATGATGAACGTCGCGCGGCCCGGGGCGTAGGCGTAGTGGTGGGCATTCATTACGCCGTGCGGCGTCTGGATGAAGGTTTGTGTCAGTGCGTCGAACTCGCGGTCCGCGCCGTACCAGGCAAACCGGTTGCTGCGCCAGGTGAGTGCCTCGCCGAATGCTTCAGGCGCGGAGCGGCGCACCAGCGAGTTGAGTCCATCGGCGCCGATCAACAGATCCGCCTCACCCAGGCTTTCGAGGTCCGTGACGCGCGCCGCATACTCGGGAGCGATGCCCAGCGATACGGCGCGCTGCCGCAGCAGCTGCAGCAGCTGCAGGCGGCCGATGCCGGCGAAACCGACGCCGTCGATCGCGATGTGCACGCCGCGGTGCACGACGGCGATGTTCGACCAGCGCTGCATGTGCGGTTCGATCAGGTCGGCGGTGTCGGGGTCGTCGTCGCGCAGAAAGGTGAGGGCCTGGTCGGAGAACACCACGCCGAAGCCGAAAGTCGCATCGGCGGGGTTCTGCTCGAGCACGCGAATCTGCGCCCCGGGCCGCGCTCGCTTGCACAGAATCGCGGCGTAGAGACCGGCCGGTCCCGCACCGACGATGTTGATCCGCACCCGTTCCTCCCCGGCGATTCCGCCCGGCAGCGGCCGTCGCTGCACACCGGTATGATAAACGCAAATCGTGGCCGGGTCGGCGACCCTGGAGCCACGCGCGCTGCGGCGCGAGGGATACAATTGAAACAAACCGGCCGCCGGTGGAAATCCGGCGGAAACGCCGGCAGCTTACCGTGCTGTCGTGTAAGGTGGAACGGAGGTGCAGCCAGTGGTGTCGTCCTTTGACCCGGTTATCCGCGAGGATGACGTGCTCGTCAGACCTGCTTCCCGCAGAGACTGTCGCAGCATCGCAGAACTGTTTCTGATCGCCTCGGACGGGCTCGCCGAATACATCTGGCGCCAGTCGGGACCCGGCCAGGCGTCGCCGCTCGACATCGGTGAGCAGCGTTACGCCCGGGAAGATGCGTTGTTCTCCTACCGCAACTGCTTGATTGCCGATGTGCACGGCAGCGTGGCGGGGATGCTGCACAGTTTCCCGATGCAGCCACCTTCCGGGCGCGAAGCCGAACCTCCCGATCCGGTGTTGCGCCCGTACACCGAGCTCGAGGATTACGGCAGCCTGTACATTTCCGGTATTGCCGTGTTTCCCGCCTACCGGGGCCTCGGCATCGGATCCCGCCTGCTCGCCGAGGCGCACGCCGCTGCGCGGCGCAGCGGACATCCACGCGTGAGTCTGATCTGCTTCGAGAACAATCACGGAGCCATGCGCCTGTACCGGCGGCTGGGTTACCGTGAAATCGACCGTCGTCCGCTCGTGCCGCACCCGAGTCTGCGCTATCGCGACGGCGATGCGGTGTTGCTGGCATTGCAGTTTTGACGGTCTGTCAGCCGTTTTGCACACCGCGCGGGCGCCTGAGGTGGCGATGTTGAACAGGTTGGGGTTGTACAGACCGCACGGCGCGTCATGGGACGACGAAGAGGTCATCGACTGGATGACCATCGCAGCCTACCGCCAACGGCAGGCATTCGACTCAGGCAGAAATCAATCGACACTGGCCCCAAGTGGCTCGTAACACCTGATTCGATAGCGCCGAGCACGCGCTTCAGATCCGATTGCTGTGTTGTCCCCGGATGGCGCTTATGCACCGATCCGACGCCTCCTCGCTATAGTCGGGCTGTCTCGTCGGCGCGCCTTGCACTCGAATCCGAATCACGCCACTCAATCACTATCGAATCAGGTGTTACAAGCCACTAGTGTTGTTCGCCGGCGTAAGGTGCGCAGCCGACTGAAGAACTCATCTCGATCGACATGGCACTGCCTGATGTGCCGATTTCCGTTAAACGCAGTGCGTGCATGCAATACCCGATGATTGTCCATCACCGCGGCCTGACCTGACTCCAGGCGATAGGTCACGCAGGCCTCGGGGGCATAGACCAGTGCCAGCATTTCCCTCAGTGCTCGATAAACCGGTTCAATTAATCTCTCTTCCGTATCCAGGGGTGCCATGGTCCGCTCATTGATGTGCACTGCTTCGATTTCGCCATGGCGGTTCAACTCGATCGTACGCCAGTTAGCCGACAGCGCCACATCGTCGACTTCGTCCACCAGGAATCTACGATGAGGTATCGGAACCTGACATAACAATTCAAACAATTCCCTGCTTGCGGATCGCATTCTTTTCGCGGCGCTGAATCCATCTACCAGGACTGATGCGCCCCCACCGCATTCACTGGCCTGCAGGCAATGCATCATGAAAAGGCCCGGTATCGGGTTGCGGAACAATTCATCGTTATGGGGCCGGATGGCATGTGCAGTTTGTGCCAGGATGCGTTGCTCCGGTGTAGATATCAAGTCGAATATGCGACCGTAGTGAGTTTGCCGAATGAAGCCGAATATTTCTGCCAGGTATTCGATCTGATTCTCGTGGGTGGGAACGTCACTTATAATCGCGAAACCATAATCGTTTATATGCTGAAACATCTGCAGACGAATCGATTCATCGGCGACAATCCGGTTGTAATCCCATTCAGGGATGTTGTCATTGAGTGTCGAGTCCCACAGCACTGGTTGCTGGCGCCGATCCGTGATCGACTCGGCTGAATAGCAATTCGAGCGCAACCAGGTTGGTGAATACGCGGTTAGATGCCCATCCCCTTGCCAACGGATCTGCAGCAATCCTGAGGCGTCGACGGCTATTTCGTCGGGAGCAATATCCGGATCGATGCTACCTAGTTCCAGGTACCGGTGGCCACCACTACGGTCACCACATAGCGAACAAGTACAATTATCTCGCAACCAGATATAGTGGAATACGCTCTGATGCCCGTCATTCCAGATGATGATTACATTGCGTTGTTGTCTTTCGATTCTTTCGATCGAGGATTGCTGCTCAGCCGGTATCTCAATTGGAGGAAGATTGTTCAACTTAGAAGCAGGCAGGTGGCTGCAGAGTTGTAAAAGTGTATCCAAAAAGCTCTTGGCTGTCTGGTCTCCGCGACGCGACGGCCGGCTCGATTCAGATGGCGAGGCAGGCGCGCTCGTGCGCCCGGCCACGCACCTGCAGCTCCTTCGATAACGGGCCCGTGGCGCACCGGGCGCCCGACTGGCCCGTTCGCGACCCGCATGTCGAGCCGCGGCAGGTGCCGGCAGCTGTGACGTTGCCGAGGTCGGTCGGCGCGAGAACCAGCTGGTTTTGCTGGCGGTGCATGAATAGTCAGTGTACCGCGCTGCAGCCGGGCCGCGCGGCCTCGATCGGCGCGCCCGCCATCGGCCATTGGCGCGCGGCTGTGGTTGGTTGCATAGCCCCGGCAAAGGGGTTACAAATCGGGTCCTGATCACGGCTTGCAGCGGGGGACGCAATTGAGTGCGGCAGTTTCGCATACGCGGGACGGTTACCGGCCGACCGATCCGATCGCTGTTCCGCCGCTGTACGCCTGGCCGCCACGCCCGCTCGCTACGTTGCGCTGGCTGGCGACCGGTTTGCTGTTTCCCTGGGGTCTTGCGTTCATTGCGCTGGCCGTGCTGGCCTGGCGTTACCTGACACCGGAGCTCGCGCGGATGGTGACGCTGGAGCCGGGCTGGATGGCGCTCATCTGGCTGCGCAACACCGCGCTGCTGACTCTGGTGGCCGGGGGGCTGCACTGGTGGCTCTACATCCGCCGCAGCCAGGACCGGGCGTACAAGTTCGATGGCCGCTGGCTGGCGACCGACAACCGTAAATTTCTGTTCCGCAATCAGGTCAAGGACAACCTGTTCTGGTCCCTGATCAGTGGCTGCACGGTCTGGTCGCTGTACGAGTGCCTGACCTTGTGGGCCTACGCCAACGGCTTCGTGGCGCTGATCGAGTGGCACGAGGCGCCGGTCTACCTGGGGCTGATGACGCTTGCCGTGTTTTTCTGGTCGACGCTGCACTTCTACCTCAATCACCGCCTGCTGCACTGGCCGCCGCTGTACCGATTGGCCCATGCGCTGCACCATCGCAACGTCAACATCGGTCCATGGACCGGCATCTCCATGCACCCGCTGGAGCACCTGATCTACTTCTCCGTGTTCCTGCTCTGGTGGGTGGTGCCGGTGCACCCGGTCATCGTCATCCTGAGCGGGTTCTATCAGGGCATCAGCCCGGCCGTCTCGCACTCCGGGTTCGGCAAGGTGCTGATCGGGGAGCGCGCCCGTGTCAGCGCCGGCGATCATTTCCACCAGCTGCATCACCAGTGTTTCGAGGTCAACTACGGCAATACGCCGACCCCCGTCGACAAGCTGTTCGGCACGTGGCACGATGGCACGCGCGAAGCGCACGCGGCCCTGAAGCACCGCCGGCGAGCCCGGCAGCTCGGCTAGGCGCAATGGCTGAAAAAACCGACGAGGCACCCGAGGCGCAGGTACGCCGTGCCTGGGTCCAGGTCGACTTCGACTACGGCGAGCATTTCCGCCGTAAAGGCCAGGGACCCGATTGCGAGCGGTGCCACAAGGCTTTCTGCTGCCGGCAGCTCGCGCTCAGCACCGAGGAGGAAGCGGTACTGATCCGTGAGGTGGTGCGCCAGTGGCCGCAGAAGAAGCAGCGGCAGCTGAGCGAGAGGCTCGCCGCACTGCCCAACCACGCGCGCAGCAACTATGACGGCGAGTGCCCGTTCCTGGTCAACGAACGTTGCCAGGTGTACGAGGTGCGGCCCATGGCCTGCCGGATGTTTCACAGCCTGAACAAATCGAAATGCAAGCGGCGCACCAAGGCGCTGGACGAGGAGCTGTACTCGGCGTTGCTCGCAAACAACAAGCGCCTGCGCGAAGGGCTGGAGAGCAGCGGCGGCCGGGCCAAGGTGGTGGTCATGCCGATCTGGATGAAGTACCACTGGCAGGATCGCTGACGGCGACGGAAGTACTCGAGAAATGTTTCACAGGTTGTCGGGGCTGAAGCCGTCCACGGTGGTGGGCATCATGCTGATGATCGTCGGCGGCGGCGGCGTCGTTCTGCTGATGAGTGGCGGTGATACGCATTGCACGTTTGCCACGGAGGTTTTTTCGCAGTTGCGTTTGTGCGGGAGCGAGTACGCCACCGAGGTCAGGCAGCTGAGAGTGCTTCCGGTGGCGTTCTTCGTGGGCCTGTTCGGCGTTGGCGTGCTGCTGGTCAGCCGGTGAACGGCGGATCCCCCGGTGGCTGAACCGATTCGTTGCGCGAGGCCGGCGTGGATATAGCGACGGCACACGAGTGGTACACGACCCGGGCCCTGGATGACGGTGTTACGTACATCGGTGAGCCGTTCATCAAAGCCTTTTACCGCTGCAACATCTGGCATGTGCGCGGGCGCGACCGCGACCTGCTCGTCGACAGCGGCATGGGCGTGCTGAGTCTGCGGGAATACGTGCCCCTGGTGACGGAACGGCCCTGCATCGCGGTGGCGAGTCACACGCATTTCGATCACATCGGTTCGCACCACGAGTTCGACGAACGCTGCGTGCACCGTGCCGAAGCCGACATCATGGCGGCGCCGACGCGCGCCAGCACGCTGGCGGATCCGTATGTGACCGACGACATCTTCACCCGGTTGCCGCCCGGCTCCTACACCTCGTCGGAATACGCGGTGAACCGCGCGCCGGCGACGCGTCTGCTCGCCGACGGTGACACCATCGAGCTCGGGAACCGGCACTTCGAGGTGATCCATACGCCCGGCCATTCACCCGGCGGGATCATGCTGTTCGAGCGCGCGAGCGGCGTGCTGTTCTCGGGCGACACCGTCTATGACGGGCCGCTCATCGACGATGCTTACCACTCGGACGTGGCGGTCTACGTCGCCACCATGGAGCACATCCTCGAGCTGCCGGTGCGGGTGGTCCACGGGGGCCATTTCCCGAGCTTCGACGGGGCGCGTTACCGGGCATTGATACGCCGCTACCTGGACGAGAAGGCGGCCGGCTAGCGCCGCCGCCGCGGGCTTCAACGCGTCAGCAGCACCAGATCACCCGGATCCAGGTAGAGTGCGAGCGGCTCGCCGGGGTGCGGGTTGTGCCGCTGCGAGAGGCGTACCTTGAGCGGATGCGCTAGCGGGTCGAGCCGTGTCGCGCACTGGTGGTGCGTACCGAAGAAGCCGCTTTCGGTCACCTGGCCCCGGCCGATCGCCACGCGCGCGCCCCCGGCTTCGGTGTGCAGGTGCTCGGGGCGCACCGAAAGCGCCACCGCTGCGCCGGTTGCAGCGTTCCCGGCGAGTTCAAACACGCCGAGCGCGGTCTCCACCGCGACCGTCGCCCCGCCGGTGTGCTTCACGTGCCCGGGAATCAGGTTGTTGTCGCCCATGAAGTTTGCCGTGAAGCGGGTCGCCGGGCGCAGGTACACGCGTTCCGGCGAACCCGCATCCTCGATGCCGCCGTGGTTCATCACCACCACCGTATCGGCGATCGCCATCGCTTCCTCCTGGTCGTGCGTGACGTGCACGAAGGTCGTGCCTACGCGTTTCTGAATCGCCTTGAGCTCGTCCTGCATCTGGCGTCGCAGCTTGAGATCCAGTGCACCCAGCGGCTCATCGAGCAGCAGCACGCTCGGCTCGACCACCAGCGCGCGTGCCAGCGCCACGCGCTGGCGCTGGCCACCGGACAGCTGGTCGACCCGGCGTCTGGCGAACCCCTCGAGGCCCACCATCGACAGCGCGCGCGCCACCCGTGTTTCGCGGTCCGGCTTCGCGACGCCGCGCATGCGTAAACCAAAGCCGACGTTGCCACCGATGCGCATGTGCGGGAACAGGGCGTAGTCCTGAAACACCGTCGTGGTAGGCCGGCGAGCGGGGGCCACTGTGGTCACGTCTGTCCCGTCGATGAGCACACTGCCGCGGGTGGGCTTCAGAAACCCGCCGACGATGTTGAGCAGGGTTGTCTTGCCGCCGCCGGAGGGGCCGAGCAACACGACGAAAGCGCCGGGCTCGATGCTCAGGTCGATACGGTCAAGCGCGGTCTTGTCGCCGAACAGCATCGACACGCCGCGTACCTCGACGGCGGAAGTGCTCATGCGGCCCTGCGCCTGAACACGATGAGATCCAGCGCCAGCACCGTGACGATCGAGATGATGAACACCACGCTGCCAACCGCGTTGGTCTTGGGATTGAGACCGCTGCGCAGCATGCTCCAGATTTCGACCGGCAGCGTCACGTCGAAGCGGCTGACCATGAAGGCGATAATGAACTCGTCCCACGAGAAGGTCATGGACAGAAAGAAGCCGGCAAACAGCGCCGGCCACAGCAGGGGCACCGTCACCAGCAGCATCACCTGCCACTCGCGCGCGCCCAGGTCGCGCGCGGCGCGTTCGATGTTGGCCTGGTGATCGCCCATCTGGCTGTAGGTGATGGCAAAGCACAGCGGCAGATTGATGACCACGTGCCCGATGCCGATGGTCAGCAGCGATTTCGGTACACCGATCGCATTGAAAGTGATCAGCAGACCCATGGCGATGATCAGGTAGCTCACCGTCAGCGGCGCCGTGATCAGGCTCTCGAACAGGCGACGCATCGGGATGCGGTGGCGCGCGAGCGCGTAAGCGGCGAGAAAGCCGAGCACCACGGCGACCACGGAGGACAGCACGGCCACCACGACCGAGTTGGCCAGGGCGTCCATGACCCGCGCATCGGCGAACACCGCGGCGTACCACTTGAGCGAAGGGCCGTTGAACGGGGGAACCGGTACGCGCGAGCCTTGAAACGAGAACAGCAGCAGCACCAGCACCGGCAGATAAATGAACCCGTAGAGTGCGGCCACGTAACCGACGATCAGAAAACGGCCGCGGCGGGTTTGCATCGCCGTCACGCGCGTTCCAGCTTGAGCCAGCGCGCGCACGCGAGATAGACGAGGCTCACGACGACCATCAGCACCATCGCGAGGGCGGACGCCATCGGGAAGTCCGAGCGCCGGGCGATCTGCAGCATGATGGTCTGCGGGAGCAGCAGCTCGCGATTACCGCCCAGAATCTGCGGCGTGATGTAGTCGCCGATGCACAGCACGAAAGTGAGGAACGCACCGACCATGATGCCCGGCAGGGTGAGCGGCAGGGTGACATACAGGAAGGTGCGCACAGGCCCGGCGCCGAGGTCGGCGGCCGCCTTGCGGTAGCTCGGTGAGAGCTGCTTGAGATTGGCGTAGATGGTCAGCGTCAGCAGCATGACGAAAAAGTGCACGAATCCGACCACCGTGGCACCGCGGTTGTTGGCAAATGAGACCGGCTCGGGCGTGATGCCGAGCGCCAGCAGTGCGTTCGACAGGATGCCACCCTCGGAAAGCACCAGCAGCCAGCTGTAGGAGCGGACCACGTAGGAGGTCCAGAACGGCAGGATGGCGAGAATCAACGCCAGGCGCTGCCACTGCCTCGGCACCCGTTCGGCGAGAATGTAGGCGAGCGGGTAGGCGAGCACGACCGAGATGACGGTGACCGCCACAGTCACCTCGAGCGAATTGACGAGCGATTGCAGGAAGTAGGACTTGCCTATGAACTGCTGGTAGTTCGCGAGACTCGCCTCTTTGATGACGCTCATGCCGACGCGCTGCCACAGACTGTAGACGGCCATGATCAGCAGTGGCACGACGAAGAACGCCGCGGTCCAGAGCACTGCCGGTATCAGCAGTGTCCAGCCCGCGGCGGGCCGTGCGCGCGTCGCGCTCGCCGGTCGGGAAGTCACGCTGCGACGACGCTGTGAGGATGAATCAGTGCTGCAGGAACTCGGTCCAGACGTCCAGCATCTCGGCGTCGAGCTTGGCGTCCGGGATGAAGTAGCGGTAGGAGTTGGCCAGGAACTTCTCCTGCTCGTCCCAGCGCAGCGCCTGCTTCTGCTCGTCGGTCAGAAAATTGCCGGCTTTACGGTTGGCGGGCATGCCCCAGAAGCAGGAGGAGGTCGCCAGGCGCGCCTGTCCTTCCGGGCTCATCACGTACTTTACGAACTTCAGGGCGAGGTCTTTCTTCTTCGAGCTCTCGAAAACCGCCAGCGACTGGCTCCACAGGATGCCGCCCTGCTTTGGCAGCACCCAGTCGAGATCCGGGTTGTCGCTGCGCATGACGGCCACCGCCCACTCGCCGCCGCCGATCAGAATGTCGGCTTCGCCGGTGGCGAGCGCGGTCGTCGAGGCGACGACTTCACCGACCATCACCGAATTATCCTTCAGTTCGAACAATGCCTGCTTGAGCTTCGGCAGCGTGGCAGAGGAGACGTCCGAGGGCTTCATGCCGAGCTTCAGCGCCACCTGCCCGAACAACGGAATGTAGTAGTCGTACACGGCAACGCGTCCCTTGTACTTGTCCGACCACAGCATGTTCAGGTCGCGCATGTCAGCAGGGTCAACCTTGGCCTTGTTGTAGCTGACCACGTTGTAGCCGAACTTTTCCATGATCGCGTAGGTCTTGCCGCCGCGCACGGTCACGTCGAGCATCTTCACCTGGTTGAACACGTCGTTGATCGGCAGCTCCTCGGCCGGCAGCTCGGCGAGCAGCCCGGCGTCGACGACCCGCGGAACATCGACGCCGTCGATCACGAACACGTCCCAGTCGCCGGGGCGTGATTGCTCCACGATGGCGAGCGCCGTGCCGGTGCCTTCGTACTCCTTGAGATTAACCCGTACCCCGTACTTCTTCTCGAACGGTTGGATCAGCGCAGGATCGGTGTGATCGCACCAGACCAGTGCATTGAGCTCCTCGGCCGCGTGCAGCGTTCCGGGCGCGCTGCCCGCGAGGGCCGCGCACAGCATCGCGGTTGCCACAGTGGCAGGACCGGCCAGGGGGCCGGCGGCGGTAGTGGTAGACAGCATCGGTTTCTCCTTCGGTTTCTGGTCCGCGCGCGGGCCGCGCCTGCATTCTGTCACGATTTCGTCAAAGTGGGGACACTCCCCAAATTGTTGGTCGTCAAAGTGGGGACACTCCCCAAATTGTTGGTCGTCAAAGTGGGGACACTCCCCAAATTGTTGGGGAATCGTCAGGGGGAGGCAGCGAG
>JAHELT010000117.1 GCA_024644045.1 Chromatiales bacterium
TACGATGTCGTTCCGCACCCGCACACGCAAACCAGCTACGGATCGGCGTTGACCGCACACGTACCTCCCGAGCGCGTCGCGAAAGGCGTATTGCTGAAAAGCGATGAAGACTACCTGCTTGCCGTGCTGCCGGCGTCCCGTAAGCTCGATCTCGGCTGGCTGAAGACCGAGCTGGAATGTGATTTGCAGCTTGCCGACGAGAAGGACGTTGCAAACAGGTTCTTCGACTGCGCGCCGGGCGCGGTGCCGGCCGTGGGACCCGCATACGGCCTGAAGACGCTGGTCGAGCGGTGCCTGCGAGGCCAGTCGGAGCTGTACTTCGAGGCCGGCGACCACGAGGAGCTGGTGCACGTCAAAGAAAAGGACTATGAAACGCTGCTCGGTGAGGTAACGTACCTGAGTTTCACACACCTCCTGGATATCCCGGAACCGCGGGCCCGGCCGATCTTCGACTAGGGCCTGTTAACGCTATGCGAATGCCGATCGCCGGAGCCGTTTTTTCTCAGGGCAAGGCGCACTGAGTGCGGTGTACTCCCGGTACATGAGTGAAGTGCAACAACGCCATGGGGAAAAACGGCCCCGGCCCCGCGGGTTGACTCTCCAATGAGGCCATGCGGCGTTGCGCAGGCCTTATTTGGATGACCAAACTGCACCCTGCGCGCCTTGCCTGGCCTCATTGCAGAGCCAACGATGGGTATTCGCATAGCGTTAACAGGCCCTAGCCCGCAACTCCCGCGTTTCCGGTCGGTCAATGCGACATCAGCACCGGAACGGTCATTTCGGACATAACGTGCCGAGTCACACCACCAAGCACCAGCTCTCGCAGGCGAGTGTGCCCGTATCCACCCATGACCAGGAGGTCGCTGCCGTTATCAGCCGCGACTGAAAGTATGGCCTCGTGCGCGTGGCTGTCCGCAGCGTCGATGTTGCGCAGCTGGACCTTGAGCCCGTGCCGACTGAGATGTGCGCTGAGATCGTTTTCGCCAAGCGATGCGGAAGCCCGTTTGCCCACAGTGACCACCAGAATCTGCTCGGCCTTGCTCAGCAGTGGCAGCGCGTCGTGCAAAGCGCGTGCGCTGGCGGCACCGCCGTCCCAGGCCACCAGCGCGTGGCGCGCCGGAAACGTGAACTCGCCGCTGTGTGGTACGATCAGCGCCGGTCTTCCGGTCTGAAACATCACCGGGTCCGGCTTGTAGTGCACGTTGAGACCGTCGTCCTCGGGATGGCGCTGCGCGAGCACTGCGAGATCGACGTAGCGTAAGCTTGCACTGAGCACGTCCGGCAGCGTGCCCCGTAACTCGAGGTACCGGGTCTCCAGGGATCCCCCTGCCACGGCCTGCTGAAAAGCGTCGCTCGCCGAGGCGGCCATTTGTGCGAGGCTTTTCTCCGCCTGCGCCAGCGCGTCTTTGGGTATCTGCACTTCGGCGTAGGTCGGAATCCCCAGCTGACGCTTGACGTAGACGCCGTGCAGATTCGCCTTGAAACTTTGCGCCACCGCCACCGCGAAGTTCAGGCGATTGCCGCATTGGCGGTCATTGTCGACGTAAACCGTCAGATCGTGAATGGCCATGGCGCGACTCCTGGTAGGTGTTGACCAACGATCAGCCTAGCAAGGGGCCTTGTCAGCGGGTTGATTTCTATCAATTGCAGCGCTTGCCTCACGCGGCAACACAAGGCGGCGGTTCCGGCCGCTGCACCTCGTGGCGCCGCTTGACTCACATCAAGCGGGCCGTGGCTGGTTTAGCGGAAATTGTCGCTTGGCGGAAGCTATCCTAACGAGGGCATTTCATGACTGAACGAAATAAGCGGCAGGCGTCCAAAGGTAACGGAAACAGCGCAACGCGCCATGCTGCGCCGGGTGTATCGCCCGATCAGTCGAGCGGATTGACGAACGAACAACGCGGGACGTTGAAAACGGTGCTCGAAAACCAGCGGCGGCAGCTGACCGGCGCACCGGACAGCGGGCGCGGCGAAGGCCGCTACGCTCGCGAACACAGCGAGGCGCCGCACGCGATGGAAGAGGCGGAAATCAACAGCGAGCTGCAGGAGCACGCCGACGAGGAACTCGAGCTGATCGAGGCTGCGCTTCAACGCCTCGACGCGGGCAGCTACGGCGTGTGTTGTGATTGCGGCACGCCGATCGGGTTTCCGCGCCTGGAGGCCTATCCCATCGCGCGACGCTGTATCGCGTGCAAACGTGAGTATGAGCACGGTCAGTGAACGCCGGTTGCACCGCACGAAGTCCCCTGTCCATCGCCGATCGTTTGACGCGTGCCCACGCCCCTTGAATGAGGCATTACCTCGCGTCGAGGTGGTTACCGCCTTCCTCCGCCGCGCGGGCAAGGTGCTTCTGGTCCGGCGCAGCGGCCGGGTCGGCAGCTACCGGGGCCGGTGGGCCGGCGTGAGCGGCTACCTGGAGAAGACCACGCCGCTCGCACAGGCGCTTCGCGAAATCGGCGAAGAGACGGGCCTGGAACCCGCCGACCTGCATCTGACCGGGCGCGCGACGCCGCTCGAGATCCCGGCCCCCGAGCTGTCGCGGGTCTGGATAGTGCACCCGTTCCTGTTCGACGTCGACGCCCCCGCGGCGGTACGGCTCGACTGGGAATCCTCGGAGTGCGCCTGGGTGGAACCGTCCCGGCTCGACGAGTACGAAACCGTGCCGATGCTGAGCGAAGCGTTGCAGGCGTGCCTGCGCAACGAACGAGAGCAGCTTGGCCAATGAGTTTGCCGAACGTGTCGCGGCAATTGCCGCCGATCGCAGTCACGGTTCCGCCGAAATCGCGCGCCTGTGCCTGGCACTGCTCGCCGATGCCGCGGAGCGCGCACACGCGCGCGACGCTACCGAACTGCAGACCTGCCTGCAGCGTCTCGCGGCAACACTGATCGCCAGCCGGCCGAGTATGACCGCGGTCCTACGGCTGGTATCCCTATGGCTCGATCGGTGCCTGCACTCGCCGCTGCCTGAACTCCACGATCAGCGCGAAGCCGCTTCACGAGCAGCGCGCGCGCTGATCGAAGAGTCACGCGCCGCGACGAGAGGCGCTGCCCGGCTTGCGGCGAGACAGCTCGAGACGTGCCGTACGCTGTTGACCTACAGCTACAGCTCCACCGTGCGCGAGGCGATCGATCTGCTCCCTGCCGAGGTACACGTGATGTTCAGCGAAGGGCGCCCGCTGAACGAGGGTTACCGGCTGGCGGAGGCGCTGGCGAAGAGCCGGCGCAAAGCCACGCTGGTGACCGATGCGCAGCTGGGGTCGTTGCTGCAACGCGCGGACGCGGTGCTGGTCGGCGCCGACAGCGTTCTGACCGATGGCTCACTGGTCAACAAGGCGGGGACGCTGCTGATCGCCGCAACGGCGGCGCATTTCGGTGTGCCGTTTTATGCCTGTTGCGAAAGCTACAAGCTGCGCACCGCCGATATGCCCGAGCCGATCCTCGAACGCATGTCGCCGGGCGAGCTGGGCGCACCCGAATGGCCCGGTATCGCCATCGAAAATGTCTATTTCGACATCACCCCCCCAGCGCTCATCAGCGCATGCATAACGGAAGCCGGCCCGCGCGTTTTCCCGGCTACCGTGATGCCGATACTGCACGCCCCTGACGTCCCGGCGCCCGCACGACCGGCATGGATCCGCCACGTCTACTCAGCGGTGCGCAGGGGCGACAGCTGCACGATGGCGATTGTCGCCAGCGGCAGCGCCACGACGATCGCCGCGACCACGATCAGCAGCCAGCCGAGTTCGCTGTAGTCGGCGGGCACCTGCACCGCGCCGCTCGCCCGGTCCACCACCTGGCGCGAGACGACGAAAAGTTCATTGAGGTAGCGGGTGGCCAGGCTGCTGGCGGACAGAGCGAGGTTGGTGAACGACGCCATGACGGCGAAAAACGTCGCCTTGAGATGCGCCGGCGCGTTCTTCGCGATCCAGGCCAGCATCGGAATCATCGCGATCTGCCCCAGCGGCGACTCGATCGCGGTGTCGATCATCGCAATGAAGCGTGCATCGATCACTCCGTCGCTCCAGGCGGCGGTCCACTCGTGCAACCCGTAGTACAGCCCGATGTTCGGCAACGACAGCACACCGTATATCAGGGTCAGCAGCGTAACCAGCCACACAATGGAGCGCCGCGCCATAAGCGGGCGCAGAATCAGCATCCCCGCCAGCGCCAGACAGGCACTGATCAGCGACAGGACCGACAGAAACTGCTGGTCGAACCCGAGCACGTCGATTTCGAACCAGGTAGCCGCCGCACCGGGCAAAGGCACGGCGCGGAACGCGAAGATCACGATTGCGGTGCCGATCAGCGTCTTGCGGGCGTCCGCGTCGAGCGCAAGCAGTAGGCGGTACATGAGCACCAGTACGATTCCCATCGAGCCGGTGAAAATGATCTCCTGGGCACCCGGCCAGTCGTTGAGGCCGACCAGCAGCGTGAAGGCGACGAACGCAAGCCCGCCGCCGAGAATGTACCAGTCCGGGCGCGCCGATTCGGTGTCTTGCAGCAGCATGCGTTCGATCTGCGAGCCGTCGTAGCCCCGCTCGCGCAGTTTGCGCGCGCGTCCGCGCTGCACCACCGTGCCCAGCACCACACCGCAAACCGAGATCAGCGGAATGGTCAGCGAAAGCAGATAGATGTCGGCATAGACGGCCGTTTTCTCCGGCTGAGAGAGGGTCTCCACGTCCTTGAACATGACAATGTTGAGCACCGCGACCGCAATCAGGCCACTCACCACGGCAAATCGCCCGAGCGTCTGTACGGTGGTGTGCATCATCTTGACGTCGCTTTCCGAAAATCGCTGTCCGCGGTCGTCGAACTGCGGGACCGCCTCGACGGTGAGCGCGTCGGCCACCACGTCCTGCACGACATAACCGCTCGGCGCGAGCAGCGCGCTGAGCACAAACCAGGCCTCGACCCGCAGTATCGCGGCCATGGCATCCGTGTGCACGATCAGCGCGTACATGATCGCGATACTCGAGGCGAGCATCGCCGCACCGAGATAGACCAGTACGGCTTTCCAGCGCCAGATGACGTCGACCAGGTGTCCGAGCGGCATTTTCAGCGCCCATGGGATACCCGCCCAGAACGTCAGACCGGCCAGGAAAGCCGCCGACAGGCCCAGGTACTCTTTGATGAAGAAGGTCCCGACAATGGCGGTCAGCCCGGACACACCGGCCGCCAGATAGATCATCAGCGGAGGCAGATAGGACAGGCGGAACTGCCGCCCGAGATCGACGATGGTTGCATCGAGCCAGCGAACAACAGCCTTGATTGTCATCTCTCCATGACGGACCGGAACACTCGCGCAGAACGCGCGAACCATCGCATCCACGCGGAACCGGGGTCAATTCGAGGCGCAGCAACGCGATGAGCTGGCGTGCGCTCGTGCCTGCGTGGAAGTTACCCGGGTACCGGGAATGAGCGGACCCGTCGGGCCTCAGAGCTCGAGCTTTTCCTCCACGGCGGCGATGCCGGCACGCGCGCATGCATCGTCTTCCGCGCCGCCGGGTGCGCCGGAGACGCCGACGCCTGCGACGATGGAGCCAGCCGCGGTGACCGGTACGCCGCCACCGATCATCAACGCATTGGTGATGAAGCGTGCGCCCGCCTGCGGCGATCCCGCCTTGGTCGCATCGGACATGGACAGCGTGTCGGTGCGGAAACTCACCGCCGTCCAGGCTTTACGCCACGCCGTGTCCGGCGTATGAGGTCCGGCGAACCGGTCACGCACCATTGCCTGGGTTACCCCCATGCGGTCGACGACGGTTACCGCTACCTGAAACCCCGCCTCGCGGCACGCCTTGAGCGCCGCCTGGGTTATTTCCACCGCGGTCTCCGGCGCCAGCTGCCGGTAGGTGGTCAGCGCCTTGTCGTCTGCCGCGGCACCGGCTGCGCAAACGACAAAAACCAGCGGAATGGTGAATATTTTCATGGCGTGTTCCCCGTAGATATCGTCATCGACCGCTCATGTGAAGCCTACAGCGAGTCCCCGGTGACACATTGATACAAATCAACCGCGCCCCCGCACGCACCGGCAGTCCAGGTCGCGCGGCGAGCTGGCAGGACTCGGCGCAACGCTTTTGACATACGTCAAAGCCACACCAGCGCCGGTGTTTCAACATGCGCGTACTTCAGGAGGTCGGTAATGCGTTCAACCTGCTTAATCTGGTTATTTCTGGCGGGCGCCGCGGCGGCAGCACCACCGCCATCGCCTTGGATAAGCGAGGTGTGCCCGGTCGTTTTCGCGACCGACGCAGCGCAGGACAAGGAATCGGGCGAGGAAGAGGAACCGGACTGCGATTGAAGCGTGCCCTGCCTGCGCACCCGCGTCTCATTCGACGGGCAGCTCGAAATCGGCGACCAGCGGTAGATGATCCGAAGCCTGCCGCGCGATCTGGCGCCGGCACGGGAAGCTGTGGTGCAGCACGATCGACCCTCGGTAGTAGATGTGATCGAGGGTGTTGATCGGCATCACCGCCGGGAAGGTCCGCACCTGACGGCTGGCCGTGCGGAATCCACCGGGTTCCATCAGCCGCTTGTTCAGCGTTCCGTACACGTCGTTGTAGTCTCCGCCCACGATCACCGGCGTGGTGCCGTGTACGTGTTGAAGGCGCTCGCAGTTGAGAATCCGTTGCACCTGCATTACCCGCTCGAATCCCGCCAGGCCCAGATGGGTATTCAGCAACAGCAGGGTCCGCTCGTGCTGGCCGCGGATACGGCAGCTCGCCAGCAACGCACGCCGCCGCTTCTTCGGCGGCACAGTGAGATCGATATCGCTGATATCGAACAGCGGAAACCGGCTGAGAATCGCGTTCCCATAGTGCCCCTCGGCAAGCAGCACGTTCTGCTGGTAGGCCCTGTGCGAGAGGTTCAGCTGCTCCCCGAGCAAGTCTGTCTGTCGATGCCGGCGTGCGCGCGGCATGCCGTCTGCAACTTCCTGAAGAAACACGATGTCCGGATCGTAATGGCGCAGCGTGTCGACGATCCGGTCGAGCCGGTAGCGCCGGTCCACCCCGCCGATGCCCTTGTGAATGTTGTAAGAAATCAGTCGGAATCGCATGTCCGTGCACGTACCAGTTCGTCGAATTCGGCGCGGGTGTCCAGGTCTTTGGCCAGCGACAGCGTCCGGCTCATGACAAAGCGCACCGGATGGCCCGCGGCAGCCTCACGGTACCCGGGACGTATCAAGGTTTTTGTGAAAGCACGTTCGAGGCCATCTACATCGAGCCTGCCATGCTGGTAGCGGGCGTACGCGCGAAGGCATTGCCAGGGCACGTTGAAAGCTGCGGCGGACCAGCTCAGACGGCGCAGGCGCCGGAAATCGTGGCGCGCCAGCCTGACCACCCCGTGCGCCAGCATGCCGGGCACACGTCGCAGCAGCGCGCGGTTGCGGTACTGGTACGCCAGACCTACCAGCGTCGTTGTGACAGCCACGTCGAGCGCGCCCACCCGCACGACGGTCAGGTGCCCGGGGTAAAGATTAAGGGGGCCACCGGCCTCGCCGCCGGCCAGGCGGTAGCTGGGCTTCCACCCGCTGGCGCCCATCCGCGCCGCCTCGGCCTCGATCAGCACGCCCCAGAAAACGCAGTCGCTTACGGGGTCATAGTGCGCGGCGAGCAGCGCCTCCAGCTCGTCCGCGCTCGGGAGCACATCACACGAAGTCAGGGCCACCGGAACCTCGGCACCGAACCGCGATTCGATCACCCGCACCGCGCTTTGCAGCGTCTCGGCGATGCTGCCGTCACAATCGACGATCTCGCAGCGTGGAGACGCGCCGGCGTACACGCTCGCCGGTCCGACCAGCACCGGGTCGCGAAAGCGGCCGCTGCGGACAAACTGCTCGATCAGCTCGCCGACCAGCACCTTGCCACCCGGCAGCGGCAGCATGCCCTTGAAACCTGCGAGCATGTCGGCGCTGTGCATCCCGACCGGCACACTGCCCTGGCGCCGGTCGCTGCCCGCCAGGACGATCAATGGCAGACGCTCAGCCAATCGGCCGACGTTCCACGCGATGCCGTCCGAACGGGCCGGCGTCAGTCGGCGCCATGGCAGATGGAGCAGGAGCCCGACAACGTACCGGCGAGAAAGTATTGCGGCGGCTCACGCTGTGCGGCGAGCAGCGCAAGCCGGATATCTCGTTGAAAACGCTGCGCATTGTCGGTGATACGTGGATGATTGGACGGCCAGCCTTCCGGGCCGAGCCGCTGCGCGGCCCTGTCCAGCGCTTGCAGCCGCTGCACGGCCTCGGCGCGCGTTGCGGCATCGGCCGGGGGCTCGCTGCGCAGCAGCGCGTTGAGCGCAGCGATCTGACCGGCGATCTCCGACATGATCGAGCGCAGTTCGCGGGAGGAGATGTAATTGAAATCCGGTGGGTAAGTCCAGCTGCGGACTTCCTTCCTCGACACTTCGCTGCAGCCGAACGCCACCGCCGCCAGCATCGCCAGCGCAGCGGCGAGGCCCGCTGCCTTGACGGCATATCGATGTAAGTCGCTGCCCACGATTCTCGCCCTTTCCAACTATGCGCATTGTCCCGGCGACCCACCGGCGATCACTTGATTCACGTCAACGGTGGCGCCAGCCTACACCCGGCGCCGAACGCTGTCAGCGCGCCGCCCGGGTCGACTCGCAGCGGTTCTGAACCCGGCGTGATGTTGACCTGTAGCGCTCGTGACGAGCTTGATCTTTGTCAATATTGATCGGGCAGCCACCACGTAAGCTGCCGCGAATGGTCGCACAGACATCCGCACCGGCCTCCTCTGCCGCAGAGCACCGTCCCACACTGATCGGCTCGGGTCTGAGCAAGACCTACCATGCCGGGGAGGTCGCCATTCATGCGCTGAGACAGGTCGATATCACCCTGTACGAGGCGGAGCTGGTCGTGCTCCTGGGTCCCTCGGGCAGCGGAAAATCGACCCTGCTGAACATCCTCGGCGGTCTGGACACGCCGACCGCCGGTGAAGTCCGTTTCCGTGATCACGCGCTCGCCGGTGCCAGCGACACCGAGCTTACCCGCTACCGGCGTGATCACGTCGGCTTCGTGTTTCAGTTCTACAATCTGATCGCGAGCCTGACGGCCGCCGAGAACATCGCGCTCGTCACAGAGATCGCCCGGGCGCCGCTTGCGCCCGCGGAGGCGCTCGCCACGGTCGGGCTCGCCGATCGGGTCGATGCATTTCCAGCGCAGCTGTCCGGCGGCGAACAACAGCGCGTCGCAATTGCCCGCGCGATAGCCAAGCAGCCCGATATCCTGCTGTGCGACGAACCTACGGGCGCCCTGGACAGTAGAACCGGTGTCCTGGTGCTCGAGGCGATCGCCCAGGTCAACCGGGACCTTGGCACCACGACGGCGCTGATCACGCACAACGCGACGATCGCCGACATGGCCGACCGTGTATTGCGCTTTGCTGACGGGCGCATCGTCGACGTGCAGGAGAACGCTGTGCGCAAGGCGCCGGGCGAATTGAGCTGGTGAAACCGTGCATCCGCTGAACCGCAAACTCTGGCGGGACCTCTACCGGCTGCGGGGTCAGGCGCTGGCCATCGCGCTGATCATCGCCTCCGGCGTGGCAGTGCTCGTTATGTCGCTGGCGGCGGCCCAATCGCTGTTGAACTCGGCGAACGCGTATTACGAGCGCTATCGCTTCGCTGACGTTTTCGCCACGGTCAAGCGCGCACCGATCAGCGTGGCCAGACGGATTGCGCAGATTCCCGGCGTGCAGCAGGTCGAACCGCGTATCGTCGAGCAGGCAACTCTGGACATCGTCGGATTCGAGGAGCCGGTGGTTGCCTCGCTCGTTTCTATCAGCGTGCCGTACCGCCCGACGCTGAATCGCCTGGTATTGCGCAGCGGACGATTCCCCGAACCCGGCCACAACCACGAAGTGGTCGCCGGCGAGGCGTTCGCCGAAGCGCATTCGATGCACCCGGGCAGCACGCTCCAGGCGCTGATCAACGGGCGAAAACAAACGCTCGTCGTCGTAGGCCTCGCGCTCTCGCCGGAATTCGTGTACGCCATCGGCCCCGGCGCGCTGGTTCCCGATTCGAAACGCTACGGCGTGTTGTGGATGGGTCGTGAAGCGCTGGAGGCCGGCTACGATCTCGACGCGGCGTTCAACGATATCGTGCTGTCGTTGTGGCACGGTGCGTCGCTGCCGAGCGTGTTGCGTGAGATCGACCGCCTCCTGCGCCCTTATGGCGGCGTAGGCGCCGTGGCGCGCAAGGACCAGATTTCCAACTGGTTCGTGATGAACGAGATCACCCAGCTGCACAACATCGCGCGCATTCTGCCGGTCATCTTCCTGGCGGTCGGTGCGTTTCTCGCCAACATGATTCTGGCCCGCCTGATCGCCACGGAACGCAGTGAAATCGGGTTGCTGAAGGCATTCGGTTACGGCGATGCCGCCGTAGCCTGGCACTATGCCAAACTGATTGTCGCGATGACGGCGCTCGGGGTGCTGATCGGCTGGGTAGGCGGCTACTGGCTGGGTTTGTGGTTGACCAGCGTGTACGCGGTCTTCTTCCGGTTTCCGACCCTGCTTTACACGCCTGGCAGTGTCGCGTTCGCGGTGGCCGCGCTGGTGAGCCTGGTGGCCACGCTGTCCGGTGGTGTCGGCGCCGCGCGCCGAGCGGCGCGCCTGCCACCGGCTGAAGCCATGCGCCCGCCCGAGCCACCGGTCTTCACCCGGAACCAGGGCGCATTCTACCGGTTCACTGACTGGCTCGATCAGGCCTCGCGGATCTTTCTGCGCCAGGCGCTGCGCTGGCCGCTGCGCTCGCTGCTGACCAGCCTCGGCATCGGCGCGGCCATCGGCATCCTGATCTCCGCGCTGCAGTGGCTGGACGCGATCGATCGCATGGTCGAGGCCTACTACTACGAGCAGCAGCGTCAGGATGCGATCGTGGCGCTGGTGGGCAGCGAGCCGGATTCGATCACCGGAGATTTTCTCAGGCTGCCCGGCGTAATCGCTGCCGAAGGGCACCGCTTCGTCGCTGCGCGCCTGCACAACGGGCACCTGTCGCAACGCGAGGCGCTCATCGGCGTGCCGGCCGGATCGCAATTGGAAATCCTGCGCGACGACTCGGGAAGCCGCATCACAATTCCGCCGAACGGTCTTCTGCTTTCCGCCAAGCTGGCCGAAATGCTCGACGTGTCGGTCGGTGAGCACCTGCGCATCGAGGTCCTGGAAGGGCGCCATCCTGTGGTCTCCGCACCGGTCGTCGCGCTCTTCGACACGCTCATCGGCACACCTGCCTACATGCACATCGATGCACTGAATGAACTGTTAAAGGAGCGTAATCAGACCAACGCCGTGTTCCTGCTGATCGACGAGCATCAGCATCAGCGTCTGTTCGCCAGGCTCAAAACGATACCGGCCGTCGGCTCGGTGATGCTGCGCGACGCGGCTATTCAGATGTTTCACGAAAGCGTCGGCGAGACGATCCTGATTTATGTGACGTTTTACACTTTCTTCGCCTGCACGCTGGCAATCGGGGTTACTTACAACGCCATGCGCATCGCGCTGTCGGAACGTGGCCGCGAGCTGGCGACCCTGCGGGTGCTGGGGTTTTACACGGGCGAGATCTCCTATGTGCTGCTGGGTGAAGCGGCGATGCTTGTTGTGCTCGCCATCCCGCTGGGCTGTCTGATGGGTTTCGGGCTGACCGTGATTCTGGCCAGCGCTTTCGAAACCGAACTGTTTCGCATACCACTGGTCGTAGAGCCCGCCACTTACGCGACCGCCACGGTGGTCGTGCTGATCGCTACCCTGATCGCGGGCATCCTGGTGCATCGTCGCCTCGCGCACCTGGATTTGATCGCGGTTCTCAAGACGAGGGAATAACCGATGAGTGCAATGGGCAAACGCGTCGCAATCTGGGCAACCGTAGCAACCATGGTCACGCTCGGCCTGCTGCTGGCGTTTCGACCGCAACCGGTACTCGTTGACGTCACCGCCGCCCGCGAGCGCGAGATGCTGGTAACGGTCGATGAGGAGGGAGAAACCCGGGTCCGGAACAAGTACGTCGTATCGGCACCGGTCACCGGTCTGCTGCAGCGCAGCGACCTGAAAGCCGGTGATGACGTTATCGCTGATGAAACAATCGTGGCGCGCATCCAACCGCACGATCCGACACTGCTCGACCCGCGCTCGCAGGCGGAGGCGCAGGCCGCGGTGCTGGCAGCCGAGGCGGCACGCGAGCTGGCATCGGCAGAGCTCGAGCAGGCGCGCGCGAACATGCAGTTCGCCGCGGCTGAGCTGAGGCGCGCACGCGGCCTGGCGCTGAAGAACACCATTTCTGAACGCGAAGTCGACGAGGCAGAGCGCGCCTATAAGACCACCCGAGCCGTAGTCGGGACCGCCCGCGCGGCGCTTGAAGTCCGCGATCACGAGTTGGAGCGCGCGCGTGCACACCTGCTGTCACCCGCCGACGTGCAGCGCTCCCGCGACGCCTGCGAATGTGTGAACGTCATGGCGCCGGTCACGGGCAGCATCCTTCAGCTTCACATCGAGAGTGAAGGCGTCGTTCAGATCGGCACGCCGCTGCTCGACCTGGGCGACCCGGAGCAGCTCGAGATCATGGTGGAGCTGCTGTCGAGCGATGCTGTCAAGGTGCGTCCGGGCGATCGGGTCATCCTCGAAGGATGGGGCGGCGAAAAGCCGTTACCGGGCACGGTGAGACGCATCGAACCCTACGGCTACACTAAAGTTTCCGCGCTCGGGATCGAAGAGCAGCGGGTCAGAGCGCTGATCGACTTCGATACACCGCCCGGGGAGCTCGAACGCCTGGGCCACGGTTATCGGGTTCAGGCACGCATCGTACTGTGGGAATCCTCGTCCACGTTGGCCGCGCCCTTAACGGCTCTGTTTCGCGACGGCGGGCAATGGACCGTGTTCGTCGAGCGCGAGGGGCGCGCCGTGAAACGCCACGTCGAGGTCGGTAAGAACGACGGAATCCATGCACAGATAGTCAATGGATTGCAGAGCGGCGATCGCGTCGTTGTCAATCCCAGCGAGAGCGTTCGCGACGGCGTCCGCATCGAAGCGCGATCCTGATGGCAGCAGCCCTGCCAGCCGGGACATGACGAACCGATCATTGACAGCGGTGTTGAACGGACTCCCCATTTCACGGCACCTGCGCAGCATGCCGCTCGGGCGCCTGCGCGAAGCCGTCGACGCCGCCTACCATGCCAGCGTGCTGCAACGGCCGCGGCTGACGTTGCTGACTGCGCTCGTAGTGCTGCTGATTTCTGCCTGGTTCGCCCGGGATTTCGAAATCGACGTGTCGTCCGATTCCCTGGTGCTCGAGCACGATGTCGACTTGAAGTACTATCGCGCAATCAGCGCGCGCTACGGCTCGGACGACTACCTGATCGTTACCTACTCCCCGCGCGCGGATCTGTTCGCGAGCGAGACGCTGGCGGATTTACGCTCGTTACGCGATGCGCTCGCCGGTCTGGACCGCGTAGCGAACGTTGTGAGCATGCTGGATGTCCCGCTGCTGCAGAGCCCGCCAACCACGCTGAACGAGCTGGCAGACGGTTCGCGGACGCTGCTCGATCCGGGCACAGACGTGCAGCTGGCACGGCGTGAGCTGCGGAACAGCCCGCTGTACAGTAACCGGTTGATGAGCGCCGACGGCAGCACGACGGCGCTGCAGGTCAACTTCAAGCGCGATGAACGTCTGGAGTCGCTGCGCAAACGCCGCGACCGGCTGCGCGAGCAGCAACTCAGCGCGGTGCTCACGGAACCCGAGCATCAGGAGCTGGAAGAGGTCTCGGCGGCGTACGATCGGCAGCGTAACGCGTTGCTGGAGCGCGAAGAGCGGGATATCGCACGGGTTCGGCAGATACTCGACCGCTACCGCGACCGCGCCGAAGTGCATCTCGGCGGGCTGCCCATGATCACGGTAGACATGATGCGGTTCATCCGCCATGACCTGATGGTTTTCGGAATTGCCGTGATCGGTGTTCTGACACTGCTGCTGGCCGTGTTCTTCCGCGAGCTTCGCTGGGTCGTGCTGCCGCTGATCGCCACCTTTTCGACCACCGTCATCACCGTCGGATTGCTCGGTCTGCTGCACTGGCAGCTGACGGTGGTGTCGTCCAACTTCATCGCGCTGCTGCTGATCTTCAGCCTGTCGCTGAGTATTCATCTGATCGTCCGCTACCGGGAGCTGCGTGCGACGCAACCGGACAAACCCCAGCCGTGGCTGGTGCGCGAGACCGTGCGCAGCAAGGTCGCGCCAAGCTTTTACACCGTCATCACCACGATGGTCGCGTTCAGCTCGCTGGTGGTCAGCGGCATCCGCCCGGTCATCGACTTCGGCTGGATCATGGTGCTCGGACTGGCGACGGCGTTCGTGCTCGTGTTCACGGTGTTTCCAGCGCTGCTAATGCTGTTGCAGCCAAGCCCGGTCGTGGTCCGGCGCCAGATGACCGGCGATGTCACGGCGTGGCTGGGCCGACTGGCGGCGCAGCGCGGCGGTGCCATCGTCACCGCGGCAGCTGTCGTGATCGTGCTGAGCGTCGGCGGTATGACGCAGCTCAGCGTGGAGAATCGTTTCATCGACTACTTTCACCAGTCCACCGAGATCTACCAGGGCATGCGGCTGATCGACGAGAAACTCGGCGGCACCACGCCGCTTGACGTTATCGTCGAGGCACCGGCCACGGCGGCCACGCCGCCTGCCGACGACGAATTCGAAGACCTGCTCGAGGATACCGATGGCGGGTTCACGGCAACCAGTTACTGGTTCAACAGCCAGCGACTCCCGGATGTCAGCCGCATTGACGCTTACCTCGACTCACTCCCGGAATCCGGCAAGGTGCTCTCGCTCAGCACGGCAATGCAGGTGCTGAATACCCTGGTGGAGGAAGGAGAGACATCGGACGATCTGTTCCTGTCGCTGCTGTACAAACGTCTACCTGGTGAAGTAAAGCGGCAGCTGATCGATCCGTTCCTCTCACGGGACGGTGATCAGCTGCGTTTCGCGGTGCGCGTTTACGAATCGGACTACTCGCTCAAACGCCAGGCGTTGATCGAAAAAATCCGCAACCATCTCACCGGTACACTCGAACTCACCAATGATCAGGTTCATATCACCGGCATGCTGGTGCTTTACAACAACCTGCTGCAAAGCCTGTTTCGCTCCCAGATCCTCACGCTGGGTGCCGTGTTTGCTGCTATCATGTTTACATTCGCGGTTGTATTTCGTTCACTTAAAGTAGCCGCGGTCGCTATCATACCTAACGTATTTGCCGCAGTCCTGGTGCTGGGGCTGCTGGGTGCAGCCGGCATACCGCTCGATATCATGACCATCACTATCGCAGCAATCACGATCGGCATCGCGGTGGACGATACGATTCATTACGTTCACCGTTACCACGTCGAATGGTTGCGCGACAAAGACTATGATGGTGCTATCCATCGCTCGCACGGCAGCATAGGACTGGCCATGTATTACACCACCGTGACGATCACCGTCGGGTTCACCGTGCTCGCCCTGTCGAACTTCACGCCGACCATTTATTTCGGTCTGTTCACCGCGCTTGCGATGCTCGCTGCGCTCGTGGCGGATATCGTCCTGCTGCCGGTACTGATGCAGCGATTGCGGGTGTATGGTGCCTCCACGTCATGAGCGGCATACCTATCGACACGATCGCGAGAAACGCAATGAAGAATCTGCGCACGACGCTTGCCCTGCTGACTTTGACGGCCGGAGCTTCCGGGCTTGCCGATCAGGCTGCGTACGACGACTGCATTCTGGAGCACTTGAAGGGCGCGAAGCTCGATATCGCCGCGCACCTGATCAAACAGGCCTGTCAGGCCAACTACAGGAGTAGCGGATTCCTGGCCGACGACGAACGGGCGTACAACGAGTGCCTGCTGGAGCACCTCGTGGGCGTCGAGAGCCGGCAGGCCACAATGGAGCTCAGGTCGGCCTGCAACAGGAAACACAAGTGACCTGCGCGCGCGCTGCCTCAGTGCGACATAAGTACCGGTACGGTCGAGTGCTGCAGCAAGTAGCGGGTCACGCCCCCTAACACCATTTCACGCAGGCGCGAGTGGCCGTAGGCCCCTGCGACGATAAGATCGGCGCCCGACTCCTCGACGAAAGCGGCCAGCGCTAGGCCGGTGTCAGCGTAAGCGTTGGGCAAGCGCTGCCAGTCGGCAGCGATGCCGTGACGGGCGAGATGCTGCGTTACATCGGGTAGCGGCATGTCACCGTAAGCCGGCTCTCCGAAAGTC
>JAHELT010000118.1 GCA_024644045.1 Chromatiales bacterium
AGCCGGCCTCATCGGCGGCCGCGGTCAGGACGTCGTGCGCCTGGCTCTCCCCGTGATAACCCGGCACGACGGGCACTTTCGCCTTCTGCATCAGCCGCTTGGCGGCATCCTTCAACCCCATTGCGCTGATCGCCGAGGCCGGCGGTCCCACGAACACCAGACCGGCTGCCTCACAGGCCTGCGCGAGCGCGGGATTCTCCGACAGGAAGCCGTAGCCCGGGTGCACGGCCTGGGCCCCGCAGCGTTGCGCGGCGTCGACGATTCGCTCGATGCGCAGGTAGCTGTCGGCGGCCGGTGCCGAGCCGATACGCACGGCCTGATCGGCAAGCTCCACGTGCAGCGCCTCACGGTCGGCCTCCGAGTAGACCGCGACACATCCGATGCCAAGCCGGTGCGCCGTGCGCATGATACGGCAGGCGATTTCGCCGCGATTCGCTACCAGGATTTTATCGAACACGGCGGCGGCTACATGCGAAACACGCCGAAGCGGGTATCGGCGATCGGCGCATTCAGGGCAGTCGTCAGCGACAGACCGAGCACGTCGCGGGTCTTGCGCGGATCGACGATGCCGTCGTCCCACAGCCTGGCGGAGGCGTACAGCGGATGGCCCTGGTGCTCGAACTGCTCGATGATGGGCCGTTTGAACGCCTGCTCCTCGCTGCCGGACCAGGTCTCGCCGCGCCGCTCGATTCCCTCGCGCCGGACGGTGGCGAGCACGCCGGCCGCCTGCTCGCCGCCCATCACCGAGATGCGGCTGTTCGGCCAGGTCCACAGGAAACGCGGTGCGTAGGCGCGTCCGCACATACCGTAGTTGCCGGCGCCGAAGCTGCCGCCGATGATCACCGTCAGCTTGGGTACCCGGGCCGTGGCCACGGCGGTAACCAGTTTGGCACCGTCTTTGGCGATCCCTCCGGCTTCGTACTTGCGCCCGACCATGAAGCCCGTGATGTTCTGCAGGAAAACCAGCGGAATGTGCCGCTGGCAGCACAGCTCGACGAAATGTGCGCCCTTCAGCGCGGACTCCGAAAACAGCACACCGTTGTTGGCGACTATGCCTACCGGCACGCCGTGCACGTGCGCGAACCCGCACACCAGGGTCGCGCCGTAGCGGGTCTTGAATTCGTCCAGCCGCGAGCCGTCCACGAGCCGGGCGATCACTTCGCGCACGTCGTAGGGCCTGCGCACGTCCGCCGGCACGATGCCGAGCAGCTCCTCGGCGTCGAACTGCGGCGCTTCGGGTTCCGCCAGTTCGAGCCCGGCTGCCGTGCGCCTGTGGATGTTGGCAACCGCGCGGCGTGCCAGCGCCAGCGCGTGCGTGTCGTCCCGCGCAAAATGATCGGCCACGCCCGACAGGCGTGTGTGCACATCGGCGCCGCCCAGCTCCTCGGCACTCACGACCTCCCCGGTTGCCGCCTTGACCAGCGGCGGGCCTGCCAGAAAAATCGTGCCCTGGTTCTGCACGATGATGGTCTCGTCCGACATCGCGGGCACATAGGCACCACCGGCCGTGCACGAGCCCATGACCACCGCAATCTGCGCGATGCCGGCGGCCGACATGTTGGCCTGATTGAAAAAGATGCGGCCGAAATGCTCGCGGTCCGGAAACACTTCGTCCTGATTCGGCAGGTTCGCACCGCCGGAATCGACCAGGTAGACGCAGGGCAGGTGGTTACACTCGGCGATTTCCTGGGCGCGCAGGTGTTTCTTCACCGTCATCGGGTAGTACGTGCCGCCCTTTACCGTCGCATCGTTGCACACGATCATGCATTCGCGCGCCGCCACGCGCGCAACACCGGTAATCAGCCCGGCACACGGCGCTTCGTTCGTGTACATGTCGTGGGCGGCGAACAGGCCGAGTTCGAGGAACGGCGATCCCGGGTCGATCAGGCGTGCGATGCGCTCGCGTGGCAGCAGCTTGCCACGTGCCAGGTGGCGTTGCCGGGCCGCGCTCCCGCCGCCGCCCATGGCGGTTTCCGCGGCCGCCTGCACGGTCTCGATCGCCCGCAGCATGGCGTCGGCGTTCGCCCGGAATTCCGTCGACCTGGGGTCCACTTTGGATGCGAGTACTGCCATACGGGATCCAATGCCCTCTTGTTGACCGTGCCACGGGCAGCAGGGGCCGGGCGCGAACGAAAGCGTTGCTTGCACCGGCTCGGCGCATCCTACCTGTCTCGTGCCAGCGGCTCCAGCGAGTGATGGGCCAGTATGCGCGGCGGTCAGACCGGCGCAGCGGGCTTACCGGCGTGTGGTAAGATCGCAGCCATCGACATTCACAGGCGGATCACAACGGGCGATGCAGGCACTGATCAGGCGGATGAAAAGGCGTGCTGCGGAGCAGGCCGTGGCTGACCTCAGCGTCCTGTTTATCTGCACCGGCAACATCTGCCGGTCACCCACCGCTCAGGGCATCTTCGAGCACAAGCTGGCGCTGGCCGGGCTGGACAGGAAGGTGTTTGTCGACTCCGCCGGTACGCATGGTTTTCACGTTGGCAGCAAACCCGACGCGCGCGCGCGACGCGCAGCCGCCCGCCGCGGCTTAGATCTCAGCCGGCAGCGTTCGCGGCGTATAGAAACCGACGACTTCGTCAAGTTCGACTACGTGATTGGCATGGATTACACGAACATGGCGGCCTTGCACGAGCAGTGCCCAGCGGCACATCGCGACAAGCTCTTGCTGCTGCTGCTGCACTTCACGCCGGCCGCCGAACTCGAGGAAGTGCCCGATCCCTACTACGGCGGCAGCGAGGGATTCGAGCGCGTGCTCGATTTGCTCGACGGCGCGGCCGACGCGTTGCTGGAGGACGTGCGCCGGCGACTTTGAAGCCGGCACGTCGGTCACGGCTCTCTGATCTTTCGTTCGACCGTGTCCGAGCCGGCGTCGCGCGGTGTTTCTTCACGCCCCGCACCGGTCTGCGCAGGCGTAAAGTCTCCCGACTGACGCGGCGCGGGCGCAGCGTCCGGCGCCTCCGCTTCGGCAGCGCGCGGCGGATGCACAGGCGAAGCCGGCGGCGCTGGATTCTGCGCGCCCGAGTAGGGCGCTTCGCGCGGTTCGCGTCCCGGTCCGGTTGCCTGCTTTTCTTGACCAACCGGTGCGGTCGACGCTTCGCCGGCGGCGACACCCAGGGCGGCGGCCGGGATTGCCGGCGGTGCAGTCGAAGGTGTCGGTGTCTGAGCGGGCGTCGGCGTGTTTCCGGCGACGTTTGCCGCGCCGTCTGTGGGAGCGCGCTGCTCGCCCGGCGCTTTTTCCGCCGCCAGCGATTTCACACTGCTGCTGAAGTCGCTGGGTTGGCGTTCCGATACGCGTCGGCCGGGCGCCTCAGACGCCTGGCTATTGTCATTCGCCCGCGTTCGATCGCGCGCGGCGTCGCCGGTCTGGGACGGTTTGTCGGCGGCGCCGGCGTCTGCTGCGCTGGCGTCGGTTTCACCCCCGCGCCGCCGCCGCCCGCCGCGACGTCCGCGCCTTGAGCCGGCCTTGCGTTCGGTGTTGCCGTCCTGCGCGGCATCGTCTCGTTTTTTCCCGGCAGCGGTTTCGCCGTCACGCTTCTTTCCCGTACCGGCATCGCCGTCGCGTTTCTTGCCCGGCGACGACGGTGCCCCGCTCTGCTCCCGCTTGCCGCTCTGGTCGGCGTTGCGGTTGCCGCCCGGCTGGCGCCGATCGCGGCGTTGATTCTGGTTGCCGCGCCCGCGGTTGCCGCTACCGCGATTGCCGCGTTGAGCGTTGCGGTTGCCGCGCTGGTTGTCGCGGCCGCGTCCCTTGTCCGCGGGTTTCTTGTCCTCGCCAGAGCCGAACAGGGCGACGAACAGGCGCTTGAACAAACCGGGCTCCATGGGTTTGGGTTTGCTCACGGGCGGCGGCGCCGGAACATCCGGCTGAACGGCGCGTACGGCGGGCGGCTCGACCGCCTTGACCTGTTCTTCTTCGCCCGGGATATAGGTTTCGCTGACGTCCTCGGCGAGCTCGTAGCTGCTTCTTGCTTCGTTCTCGTTGATCGCATCGGACTTCCTGACGCGCTCCACCCTGTAATGTGGCGTCTCGAGCGAGGCGTTGGGCACGATCAGAATGTGGATCCCGTTGCGTTCCTCGATCGCGGCCACGTTGTCGCGTTTTTCGTTGAGCAGGTAAGTGGCGACCGTAATCGGCAGCTGGGCTACGACGCGCCCGGTGTTCTCCTTCAACGCCTCCTCTTCGACCACGCGCAGAACCGCCAGGGCCAGCGACTCGATGCTGCGGATGCTGCCCTGACCGTTACAGCGGGGGCAGACCAGTTCCGAGGCTTCCGCCAGCGACGGACGCAGCCGCTGGCGCGACATCTCCAGCAGCCCGAAGCGCGATATACGCCCCAGCTGCACCCGCGCGCGGTCCATCTTCAGGGCTTCGCGCAGCCGGTTCTCCACCTGCCGCTGGTTCTTGTTGCTCATCATGTCGATGAAATCGATCACGATCAGCCCGCCGTTGTCGCGCAGGCGCAGCTGCCTGGCGACCTCGTCGCAGGCTTCGAGGTTTGTGTTCAAGGCGGTCTCTTCGATATCGCTGCCGCGGGTCGCGCGCGCGGAGTTGATATCGATCGAGATCAGCGCCTCGGTGTAGTCGATGGCCAGGGATCCGCCCGAGGGCAGGCGGACGTCGCGCTGAAATGCCGACTCGATTTGCGACTCGATCTGGAACCGGTTGAACAGCGGGATTGCATCGAGGTAGCGCTTGAGCTTGCGCAGGTTCTGCGGCATGGTCTGCTCGATGAACTTTTGCGCCTGGTCGTGCACGTCCTGCTCGTCAATGAGAATCTCGCCGATGTCGTTGCGGAAGTAGTCGCGCAGCGCACGGATGATGACGTTGCTTTCCTGGTAAATGAGAAACGGGGCGGGGCGCTCCTCGGCGGCGCGCTGAATCGCTGCCCAGATTTCCTTCTGGTAGTCCAGGTCCCACTGCAGCTCCTCGGCGCTGCGGCCGACCCCGGCGGTGCGTATGATGGTCCCCATGCCGTCGGGAATCGACAGCTGGCCCATGGCCTCGCGCAGGTCGCTGCGGTCGTCGCCCTCGATACGCCGCGACACGCCGCCGGCACGCGGGTTGTTCGGCATCAGCACCAGGTATCGCCCGGCCAGGCTGACGAAGGTAGTCAGCGCGGCACCCTTGTTGCCGCGTTCCTCCTTCTCCACCTGACAGATGATCTCCTGGCCCTCGCTGATCCCTTCCTTGACCGGCGGTCTTCCGCCCTGTTCCAGGACCTTGGGATCGAGGTAGGCACGGGCGATTTCCTTGAACGGCAGGAACCCGTGGCGTTCGGCGCCGTAGTCGACGAAGGCCGCCTCGAGACTGGGTTCGATGCGGGTTATGACGCCTTTATATATGTTGGACTTTTTCTGCTCCCTCGTGCGGTGTTCGATATCGAGATCTTCAAGCCGCTGTCCGTCTACAATAGCAACGCGCAACTCTTCCTGTTGAGTTGCGTTGATTAGCATTCTCTTCATGATACATCCATTGCGATGGACGCATACGGGTACCGCCGGGCCGCTGCCCGGCGCGCTGATCGTGCAACACGGCCACCCCGGAGCTGCCGGGCCACTGTGACCGGTCAATCAACTCGTCATTGACTGTCGCGCGCATCTACCGTCGCGTCCGTCAGTTACGTTCTGCGTTCGCCGCTCAGCCGGCGAACCCCATATTTCATCCGCGACCTGGGGGTCACGGCATGCTCGAATCCGTTTGCAATGCACGCTCGCGCCTGCCGGGCGAGGTAGGTTCACCGCGCTCCGCTGAAGCATTCGACACGCGATTTTGCCAGCGCTGTGCTGATTCGGCCCCATTCACAGGGCGCGCCTGACGACGTCTGCACTGCAGGACAGGTGGAATATATCAGAGCAGGTGAAATACGTTCAATCGGGGCGCATCATTGGCGGCATGCAGCAACCGCCAGGCGCAGCGCCGCAGGTGCGCATCCTCACCATCGAATCGGAGCGTGCCGGCCAGCGGCTCGACAACTATCTGTTCGTGCAGCTGAAAGGCGTTCCCCGGTCCCTGATATACCGGTTGCTGCGGACCGGGCAAGTGCGCGTCAACGGGGGCCGGGCGAAGCCCCACTACCGCTTGCAGAGCGGCGATGCGGTCCGGGTCCCGCCGGTGCGCTCGGCATCGCGCGAGGCGCCCCGACCGGATGCCAGGCGTGTGCGAGAGCTGCTGGAGGCGGTGCTCTACGAGGACCAGGCGCTGCTGGTCATCGACAAACCCAGCGGTTTGACGGTGCACGGCGGTACCGGCGTGCGCCATGGCATCATCGAAACGCTGCGTGCGGGCCGCTACCCGGAGCTGGAGCTGGTCCACCGACTGGACAAGGAAACCAGCGGCTGCCTGCTGCTGGCCAAGCGGCGCGGCGTGCTCCGGCAGCTGCACCAGGCGCTGCGTGAGGGCGGTCTACGCAAGCAGTACCTGACCCTGGTGGCCGGGCACTGGCGCCGCCCCGAGACGGTGACACTGCCGCTGCAGCCGCGCGGCGCGGGTGCCGTCAGACAGGCGGTAACAAACTTTGAACCTTTGGAGTTTCTGGCCGATACCACATTGATGCGGGTACGGCTGCTGACCGGGCGCACCCACCAGATCCGCCTGCACGCCGCCGCCTGCGGCCACCCGGTGGCCGGCGATGCGCGTTACGGGGATTTCGGGTTCAACCGGCGCATGCGCGAGGTCGGGTTGAAACGCCTGTTTCTGCACGCTGCCAGCGTCGCGTGCGAGCATGCCGGCGGATTCTCCGTGGAGGCGCCGCTCCCCGCAGCGCTGCAGGACGTGCTGGCGCGCCTGCGTCGCGACTGAGCCGGTTGCGCGGCGTTGGCTCGCCAGTAACAATGCAGGCTTTTATCATCCAAACTGCCGGGGGCTGTTTCCGGCGAGGGCTCGAATGGCAGACAAAGATCAGGACGCACCCGGACCGGCAGGCGCCGCGGCGGCGTCCAGAAGTGCGAAGCCGCCGGTGGAGAGCGCGCAGAGCCGGCAGGTAAATCCGAACTGGGATCGTGAGCTGATAATCAGCCTGGCCACCGCCTCGCTGACGGAGCAGCGGCGGGCCAGGCGCTGGGGCGTGTTTTTCAAGGCCCTGCTGCTGATTTACCTGTTCGCCCTGCTGGTGACGTTCGGCAATTACGAGTTCGGTGCCGAGCCGCTGGAGGCGGGCAGGCATACCGCGGTGGTCGATATCAGCGGATTGATCGCACCCAGCGAAGACGCCAGCGCTGAAAACATCCTGTCAGGGCTGCAGGCTGCCTATGAGGACGCGGACACGGCCGGCGTGATCGTGCACATCAACAGTCCCGGCGGCAGTCCGGTGCAGGCGGGCATCATTTACGATGAGATCCGGCGCCTGCGCGCCCAGCACACCACGGTTCCACTGTACGCGGTAATAAGCGACGTCTGCGCGTCCGGCGGCTACTACATCGCCGCCGCGGCCGACAAGATCTATGCCGACAAAGCCAGCATCGTGGGCTCCATCGGCGTGCGCATGGACAGCTTCGGCTTCGTCGAGGCGATGCGCAACCTCGGCGTCGAGCGGCGTCTGCTGACCGCGGGCGAGAGCAAGGGCCTGATGGATCCGTTCCTGCCCAGCAATCAGCGCCAGGTGCGCCATGTGCAGGGTCTCCTGGACCGCATCCATGATCAGTTCATCAACGCGGTGAAAGTCGGACGCGGCGAGCGCTTGAAGGACGACCCGAGGCTGTTCAGCGGCCTGATCTGGACCGGCGAGGAAAGCGTCGAGAACGGCCTGATCGACGAACTGGCGTCGCTGGAAAAAGTGGCGCGCGACGTGATCGGCGCCAAGCGGCTGGTGAATTTCTCGCCGCGCAGGGGCGTCCTGGAACGCTTCGCCGATCGTCTGGGCGCGGCCATCTCGACCGCCGTGGGTGGCCAGCTGCAGGGCTTGCAGCTGCGCTAGAACGCGGATTCCCGCGAGCAGAGCATGCGCCTACCCGAGCGGCTGTACACCGCTGAGCAAACTCGCGCCACCGACCGGCGCGCCATCGCCTCCGGCATTCCCGGGTACACGCTCATGTGCCGGGCGGGCGCGGCAGCCTGCCGTGCTCTGCGACTGCGCTGGCCGGGGGCACGAAAGGTAGGGGTCTGCTGCGGCACCGGCAACAACGGCGGTGACGGCCTGGTGATCGCACGCCTGTTGCGCCAGGCCGGGGTGGCGGTGGACGTCCTCATGCACGGAGACCCGCAGCGCCTGGCCGGCGAAGCGGCCCAGGCGCGAGCCGACTGGCAGGCGTGCGGCGGGGGGCTCGGCAACGCCGACGAAGCGTCGCTCGATGGCTACGACCTGCTGGTGGATGCGCTGCTGGGGACCGGCCTGGAGCGCGACCTGCGCGAGGCGACCGCGGCGCTCGTGCAGCGCATTAACGCGAGCCCTGCGCCCAAGCTGGCCGTCGACGTGCCGTCGGGTCTGGCGAGCGACACCGGTGCGGTGATGGGAGCCGCGGTGCGCGCCGATCTGACGGTGACGTTCATCGCTCTGAAACGCGGATTGTTCACGGCCCGCGGGCCGGAACACGCCGGCTGCCTGGCGTTTGCCGGGCTCGACGTGCCGCCCGCGCTGCTGGCCGATGAGAGCGGGTTCGTCGAGCGCGTCAGCGACTGCCCGCAGCTAGACCCGGGGGACGGCACCCGCCTGCGCGGGGCGCACAAGGGCACGTTCGGCCACGTGCTGGTGGTGGGCGGCGATCACGGGATGACGGGGGCCGCGCGCCTGGCGGGCCTTGCGGCTCTGCGCGCGGGTGCGGGCCTGGTGAGCGTGGCGACGCGTGCCGGGCACGCTGCCGCCGGGCCGCCCGAGCTGATGGAGCACGGGATCGGGTCCGCGGCAGAGCTGCAGCCGCTGCTGGGGCGCGCGAGCTGCGTCGCCGTCGGCCCCGGGCTGGGACAATCGGCTTGGGCGCGCGAGCTCCTGGCGGCCGCTTTCGCGAGCGGCAAGCCGCTGGTCGTGGATGCCGACGCATTGAACCTGCTGGCCACCGAGCGGCAGGACTGCGGCAACGCCGTGCTTACGCCGCACGCCGGCGAGGCGGCGCGGCTGCTCGGCTGCGGCGCCGGGGTGGTCCAGAACGACCGGTTCAGGGCGGTGCGGCAGCTGCAGACGGCTTACCGGGCCGGCGCGGTGGTGCTGAAAGGCAACGGCACGCTGGTCGCCGATGCGCACCGCATCGTACTGATCGATCGCGGCACGCCAGCGCTGGCGACCGGCGGCAGCGGTGACGTTCTCACCGGCGTGACCGCGGCCTGCGTGGCGCGCGGCGCCGGCCTGATGCAGGCCGCGACGACGGCCGCCATAACGCACGCGGCGGCGGGCGAGCACGCAGCCGCCGGCCGGTTGCGCGGGGTCACCGCGAGCGACCTGGTGGCGGCGATTGCGCACCGTGTCGCGTGCTGAGGCAATCGTGCTGGCCGATGCGCAGGCCACCGAGACGTTCGGCGCGAGTCTGGCAGCCTGCCTGGAAACGCCGCTGCTGGTGTTTTTGCGCGGCGAGCTGGGCGCCGGCAAAACCACCTTGTGCCGGGGCTTTCTGCGCGGACTGGGCTACGACGGACTCGTCAGGAGTCCCACGTACACGCTGTGCGAGACCTACCGTGTGGGGCCCGTGCAGTGTCTGCACTGTGATTTCTACCGTCTGTCGCACGCCGAGGAAATCGACTATCTGGGCCTCCGGGAGCAGTTCACGGCCGACTGCGTGCTGCTCGTCGAGTGGCCGGAGATCGCCGCACCGGTGCTGCCCGCGCCGGATATCGAACTCACTCTGCGGATCGTTGCCGGCGGCCGGGTGGTCGAGACCCGAGCCGGGACCGGGCACGGCGGGGGGATTCTCGCGGCGCTGCATCGAGAGCTAATGTAAATTAAAAGAAAGTGAACTAAAACACTTGATTTTCATATCAATTTATTGAAAATTGTCACTCCACGGTCGAACTCTCAGACAAGCAATGGCGCACGACAAAAGGCCGTCACCCGTCAACCGACGCGCGTTCATGCACCGCCTGGCGACGCTGAGCGGCGCGGCGTTGGTCGGCAGCGTGCCGCTGAGCGTCAGCGCGGCGGCGCAACGGCGTATAAAACACCTGCGACTGTCCACCTCGCAGCGCAGGACGCGGCTGGTGTTCGACCTGGACGGCCCGGTCGAGCACAGCCTGTTCGCGCTCGATAACCCGGCGCGCCTGGTCATCGACGTGCAGGACACGAGGTTCGGCGGCAGTGCGCCGGATGCCGGCCGCAGTGCGCTGATCCGCAGTATCCGCAAAGGTACCCGCCACGGCGACGACCTGCGTGTGGTGCTCGATCTGCAGCGCCGCGTGCGCGCCAAGAGCTTCCTGCTGAAACCCGACGGCCAGCGCGGTCACCGCCTGGTGGTGGACCTGATTGATCCTAAAGAATTTAAACAAAACAGACAGTTACCCGATTCCACGCAGGAACAGCTGCGCGACGTGGTGGTCGCCATCGACCCCGGGCACGGGGGCCGCGATCCGGGCGCGACCGGACGGCACGGCACCCACGAGAAAGCGGTGGCCCTGGCGGTGGCACGCCGCCTGGCCAGGCTGGTGCAGCGCCAGCGTGGCATGCGGCCGGTGCTGATCCGCGACCAGGACCGGTTCGTCACCCTGCGTGAGCGGGTCAGGCGCGCGCACGAGGCGCGTGCCGACATCCTGATCTCGCTGCACGCGGACTCGTTCCGCGATGCGCGCGCCAAGGGTGCCTCGGTCTATGCTCTGTCCTTGCGCGGCGCCAGCTCGGAGGCGGCGCGACGGCTGGCGGACCGGGAGAATGCCGCCGATCTGCTCGGCGGTGTGTCGTTGAAAGACAAGGACGATCTGGTCGCTTCGGTGCTGCTGGATCTGGCGCAGACGGCCACCATCGAGTCCAGTGTAGAGGCGGGCGATCACATACTGCGTAACATCAAGCGGGTGGGCGTGGTGCACAAATCGCGCGTGCAGCAGGCGGGTTTCACGGTCCTGAAGAACCCGGACATACCCTCGGTGCTCATCGAAATGGCATTCATCTCCAACCCGCGGGAAGAGAAAAAGCTGCGCACCAAGGCGCACCAGGAGAATCTGGCCAACGCCGTCATGCGAGGGTTGCGTACTTACTTCACGCACAAGGCACCGCCTGGAACAGTGCTGTCGCAGCAACGGGTGAACGCCGTCGGCTGATTACAGCCCGCTCCACGACGGCCTGCAAGCCCCCTGACGCATCGCCCCGTGCGGTAACGGGCGGACCTCTCGCACGACCGGCACGGCGCCTCACGGCCAGTAGCCCGGCTGACTAAAGTATCTCGGTACCGGCGCCCAGTCGTTACAATTCGGCCTTGTGAAACAGGCCGGACCCATGCCGATACAGAAACTGCCTGAGCGGTTGATCAATCAGATTGCAGCGGGCGAGGTGATCGAGCGACCGGCGTCCGTGGTCAAGGAGCTGGTCGAGAACAGCCTGGACGCCGGCGCACGCGCCATCGGTGTGGAGGTGCACCGCGGCGGCGTGGAGTGCATCCGTATCACGGACGACGGCGCCGGGATCGCGAAGGCCGAGCTCGGGCTCGCGCTGGAGCGCCACGCCACCAGCAAAATCACCTCGCTGGAGGACCTGGTCGCGGTCCGCAGTCTCGGCTTCCGCGGTGAAGCGCTTTCCAGCATTGCCGCCGTGGCGCGCCTGCAGATCACTTCCCGGCAGGCCGACGACGAGCACGCGTGGCGGTGGCACGACGGTGAAGTGCTGCCGGCTGCCGGTAACCCCGGCACGCTCGTGGAGGTGCGCGATCTGTTCTACAACGTGCCCGCCAGGCGCAAGTTTCTGCGCGCCGAGCGTACCGAATTCAATCACATCGATACGCTGATCAAGCGTCTCGCGATGGGCCGGCCGGACATCGCCCTGCGAATGACACACAACGGAAAAGTCGTGCACGACCTGGCGCCGGCGTCCGATGCTGCCGGCAGGCTGGAAAGGCTGCGCAGCCTGTGCGGCCAGGCATTCGTCGAGCAGTGCGTCGAGGTCACCTTCTCGAGCAGTGCGCTGCGCGTGGCTGGCTGGATTGCGCAGCCGACGTTCTCGCGCAGTCAGCCCGACATGCAGTACTTCCTGGTCAACGGGCGCGCTGTGCGGGACAAGGTGCTGGTGCACGCGGTGCGCCAGGCCTACGAAGACGTTCTGTACCATGGACGCCACCCCGCTTTCGTGCTGTTCGTGGACCTGGATCCCGCGCGCGTCGACGTCAACGTGCACCCGCAGAAGCAGGAGGTGCGTTTTCGCGACAGCGGATTCGTGCATGACGGTGTGCGGCGCGCCGTTCACGGCGCGCTTGCAGAAGTCCGCCCGGGCGCGCCGTCCGGTGGCGCCGAACCTGCGCGCCTGCCGCCGGACGGTGCGGTCAGCCGCGCGCCCTTGGAGCAGCCCGCGCTCGCGTTGCCGGTGCGTGAGCAGATCGCACGCTACGCGAAGCTCACCGCGCCCCGGACCGCGCCAACGGACGAGGCGCAGGAGCACCCGCTGGGTAACGCAATCGCGCAGCTGCACGGCGTTTTCATACTCGCAGAAAACGCCCACGGCCTGGTGCTGGTGGACATGCACGCCGCACACGAGCGGATCACCTACGAGCGTCTGAAAACCGCGTTCGATTCCAGCGGAATCGTTGCCCAGCCGCTGCTCGTGCCCCAACTCGTGCGGGTCTCGGAGCAAGAAGCGCAGTTGGCTGACGCCAGGGCCGAGGACTTCACCGGTCTCGGGCTGCAGGTGCTGCGCAAGGGCCCAGAAACGGTCGAGGTCCGCCAGGTGCCGGCGCTGCTGCAGGGGGTCGACGTGGAGCGTTTGATCCGTGATCTGCTCGCCGATCTGCTGGAGCAGGGTCGCAGCGAGCGGCTGCGCGAACAGCGCAACGAAGTGCTCTCGACCATGGCGTGCCATGCGTCGGTGCGTGCCAACCGGCGTTTGAGCCTGGACGAAATGAACGCCTTGCTGCGCGACATGGAGCGCACCGAGCGCAGCGGCCAGTGCAACCACGGGCGCCCTACCTGGGTGCAGTTCAGCATTGCGGAGCTGGATCGTCTGTTCCTGCGCGGGCGCTGAGCATGGGGGTACGCAAACCCGTACCGCTGGTGATGATCATGGGCCCGACGGCCACGGGCAAGTCCGCGCTCGCGCTGGAGCTGGCGCACAGCCTGGACGCCGAGATCGTGAGCGTCGATTCGGCACTGGTGTATCGCGGCATGGACATAGGCACCGCGAAACCGTCGCCGCAGGAACGCGTGCGGGTGGCGCATCACCTGATCGATGTCGCCGCGCCTCACGAAGCCTACTCGGCAGCGCGTTTCTGTACCGACGCGGCGCGCGCCATCGCCTCGATCCGCGCCGCGGGCAAAACGCCGCTGCTGGTCGGCGGCACGATGTTGTACTTCACAGCGCTGCAGCGCGGTCTTTCGCCGTTGCCCGCGGCGGACAGCCGGCTGCGCGAGAACCTCAGCGCGCGCGCCCGCGCAATCGGCTGGCGTGAACTGCACGGCGAGCTGGCTGCGGTGGACCCGGCGGCCGCGCAGCGCATCCATCCCAACGACCCGCAGCGCATCCAGCGCGCGCTGGAGGTATGGCACCTGACCGGAGTACCGCTCAGCGAGCACCATCGCGCGGCGGCCACCCCCCCGCAGCCCCCGCCTGCGGTGAAGATCGTGCTCAGCCCCCTGCAGCGTGAGGACCTGCACCGGCGCATCGCGCACCGTTTCGATGCAATGCTGGCAGCGGGTCTGGTGGAGGAGGTGGCGATGCTGCGCAGGGATGTCCGGGTAACCGCGGGCAGTCCCGCGATGCGCGCCGTCGGTTACCGCCAGGTGTGGAATTTCCTCGACGGTGATTGGTCCTTCGACGAGATGCGTGAGCGTGCCATCGTGAATTCCAGGCAGCTCGCCAAACGCCAGTTGACCTGGCTGCGGCGCGAGCCGGACGCGCGCTGGTTCGCGGCGTCGCGCACGCCGGTGCGGCGTATCCGCGACTTCGTTTATGCGGCGATTGAGTAGCTCTATGGCGCCCCGTGCGGCGTCGCGCCGCGCTCTGGCGCCAATTACGCCTAACCCGTTTTCGACCCAGACGGCTGTGCTACACTTGCCGGCGTATGCGAGTTACGGTGGCGTCTTACAACAACAGCGCTAGGTGGTAAGGAGAGAACTATGGCAAAAGGGCAATCGCTACAAGAACCCTTCCTGAACGTGTTACGCAAGGAACGGGTACCAGTGTCCATTTACCTGGTAAATGGAATCAAACTGCAGGGCCAGATCGAATCGTTCGACCAGTTCGTCGTGCTGTTGAAAAACAGCGTCAGCCAGATGGTGTACAAGCACGCGATATCGACTGTGGTACCTGCTCGCCCCGTGAAAATCAGTGTGGCGCCAGAGGAGGGTGGCAACGCTGAGTAGCGCGAACCGCCAGTCGCCGGGAGCGGCCGTTGTTTGAACGTCCGGACCGCGGCGAACGCGCGATTCTCGTCTACACTCAACACGGCGTGCGGCAGGCCGGAAACGATGCCGAGTTCGCCGAGCTCGCGCGCAGCGCCGGCGCCCAGACGATCAGCAGCGTAAAGGCCGTTCGCCAGCACCCGCATCCCCGCTACTTCATCGGCACCGGTAAGGCGCGTGAGCTTGCCGTGGCGGTTGCCGACCAGGCAATCGACCTCGTGCTCGTCGACCATTCGCTGACGCCTGCGCAGGAACGCAACCTGGAGGGTATCCTGCGCTGCCGGGTGCTCGACCGGACGGCGCTGATCCTCGATATCTTCGCGCAACGTGCGCGCTCACACGAGGGCAAGCTGCAGGTGGAGCTTGCGCAGCTGCAGCACCTCGCGACCCGGCTGGTGCGCGGCTGGTCCCACCTCGAACGCCAGCGCGGAGGTATCGGCCTGCGCGGTCCCGGCGAGAAACAGCTCGAAATGGACCGCCGCCTGCTCGGCCTGCGTATCAAGCAGATCCGGCGCCGCCTGCACAAGGTCCGCCAGCAGCGTTGCCAGGGGCGCGCGGCGCGGCGCAAGGCCGAGGTGCCGACGATCGCGCTCGTGGGCTACACCAACGCCGGGAAATCAACCCTGTTCAATGCGCTCACCCGCGCCACGGTGCTGAGCGAAGACAAGCTGTTTGTTACCCTGGACCCGACCCTGCGGCGCGCCACGCTGGCCAACGACCAGAACGTGGTGTTCGCCGATACCGTCGGTTTCATCAGCGAGCTGCCGCACCCGCTGGTGGACGCTTTTCGGGCGACGCTCGAGGAAGTGCGTGAGGCAGACCTGCTGCTGCACGTGGTAGATGCGGCGGACGAAGACCGCGACGCACATCGTGATGACGTGATGAAGGTGCTTCACGAGATCGGTGCAGACGAAGTGCCGCAGCTCCTGGTGATGAACAAAATCGATCTCACCGGCGCGCCGGCCGCGCTGGACATGGACGAGCACGGCGAGCCGACGCGGGTGTGGCTCTCGGCGCAGACGGGCAACGGACTGGAGCTGCTGCAGAGCGCGTTGGCGTCGCGCTGCGCACAGCGGCGCCTGCGTGGTTGCCTGAAGCTGTCGTCGGGCGATGCACGGCTGCGCAGCTGGCTGCACAGTCACGGGGCGATTCTGGCCGAGGAGTTCGGCAACGACGGCGAATGGCTGCTGCGCCTGGAAATCGACGCCGCCACGTGGCACGCGCTGGCGCGGCGGGGGGGTGTTCCGGCGCACTCGCTGATTCCCGAGCCGTCTGACGACCTTGCTACACCACCGGAAGCCAAATACAATGATCGTTTGTGTTGAGTCGACCCGGATAGCGTCGCCATAGACCCCTGCCAACGCATCGGCATCGCGCAGCTCAACGATTCCGTCGCGCACAGCGCATTCAACAACCTTCATGCTTGATGGAGTACACCATGGCCTGGAATGAACCGGGTGGTGATAACCGAGACCCCTGGGGGAATCGTAACGACAAGGGACCGCCTGACCTCGACGAGGTTCTGCGTAAGTTCCAGAACCGTCTCAACTCGCTTTTCGGCAAAGGTGCCAAGAGTTCGGGCGGCGGCGGCGGCGGTACCAGGATGGGGGCGATGAGCACCTTGCTGATCGTCATCATCGTGCTGTTGGCCCTGGCTTACAGCAGTTTCTACACCATCGACGCACCGGAGCGGGGCGTGGTGTTGCGTTTCGGTGAGTACAACCGCACGGCGACCCCCGGGTTGAATTTTCTCATCCCCTGGCCGGTGGAACGTGTCAT
>JAHELT010000119.1 GCA_024644045.1 Chromatiales bacterium
GGCGCGGAAGCTCAAAGCGGACGGCTTCGAGATTGCCGTGCTGTCGTCGTCCGGCAAGGGCGAGACACTGGCGGGCGATCTGGACGGCCTAGGCCGCACCGGCTCGAACCGCAACGTCGAGGATCTCGCCGGCCTGGTCGACGCGGTGATGGCGCGCTGGGGCCGTATCGACGCCGTCGTCAACAGCGCCGGCCACGGCCCCAAGGGCGACGTGCTCGAGTTGAGCGACGAGGACTGGCACACGGGCATGGAGGTCTATTTTCTCAGCGCGGTGCGCCCGGCCCGGCTGGTCGCGCCCATCATGCGGGCGCAGAAGTCCGGCTCCATCATCAATATCTCGACCTTCGCAGCGTTCGAACCGGACCCGGTTTTCCCGACCTCCGGCGTTTTCCGTGCAGGACTTGCGGCATTCACGAAGCTCTTCTCCGACAAGTACGCGGCTGACAACGTACGCATGAACAACGTGCTTCCCGGCTTCATCGACAGCCTGCCGGAAAAACCGGAGTTCCGCGACCGCATCCCGATGCAGCGCTACGGCAGGTCCGAAGAGATCGCGGCCACGATCGCATTCCTTGCGTCCGAAGGCGGCGCTTATATCACCGGACAGAACATCCGCGTCGACGGCGGGATTACCCGCGCCGTGTGATTGGCCCAATCAACCCGGTATGCAACCGGCAGCTTGCGGTGCCGGGCTCGCTGGCTACGCGTTAATGCAAGGACCTTGGACTGAGGGCGTCAGGTCGATGCGTGATTTCGAGTTGGAAGTGTACTTCTCGACATGGGAGTTTGCCGCCAGACACCACATGACTGCCTCGGATGCCGAAAGCATGACCCTGTCGGAACTGCTGGAGATGGCGTCGCCGGACGACGTTACGGCATTCGACAACCTGTGGCTTGGCTACACCGAAACACGGGGCGCTGCGGACCTCCGTGACACCATCGCGACGACCTACGACGGGTTGGACGCTGAGTGTATCCAGTGCTTTGCCGGGGCCGAAGAAGGCGTCTACGCCGCGATGAAGGTTCTGCTGGGACCGGACGACCACGCCGTTGTCATAGTGCCCAACTATCAGGCGGCGGAAACCATTCCTCTCAGTGTCTGCGACGTCACCGGGGTGCCTTTGTGCGAGCATGACAACTGGCGTCTTGACCTCGATGCTGTACGGACAGCCATCCGCCCCAATACGAAACTGATTTCGATCAACTTCCCGAACAATCCAACCGGCGCTATTCCGTCGCGCGACGTGTTCGACGGCCTGGTTGCCCTCTGCCGTGAAAACGATCTCTATCTTTTCAGCGATGAGGTGTACCGGCTCCTGGAGCTCGATGAGCGCAAGCGCTTACCACAGGCGGCGGATGTTTATGAAAAGGGGTTGTCGCTGAACGTCATGTCAAAGGCCTATGGTCTTCCCGGATTGCGTATCGGATGGATCGCCGGTCGGGATACGGAAGCCCTGGCCCGTTTCAATCGGTACAAACACTATCTGTCGATATGCAACCCGGCGCCGAGTGAGCGCCTGGCCCTTATTGCGCTGAAAGCGCGCGATCGTATTCTCAGACGCAATCGTGAGCTGGTACGGAGCAACCTGGCGGCACTCGATGTGTTCTTCGCGGACTATCCGGGTCTGTTTGAATGGGCCCATCCAAACGGCGGGTGCGTGGCCTACCCCCGTTTCGTCGGGCGTGGCGGCGTTGAACCCTTCTGCAAGCGCCTGGTCGAGGAGGCC
Organism: Chromatiales bacterium; assembly: GCA_024644045.1. GTDB lineage: Bacteria > Pseudomonadota > Gammaproteobacteria > JAHELT01 > JAHELT01 > JAHELT01. Next base: position 1,728 of record JAHELT010000119.1, read on the forward strand.
GGCGTGCTGTTGCTGCCCGCCTCGATCTACAAGTCCGAGCTGATGCAAACGCCGGCGGACCGGTTCCGCATCGGCTGCGGACGGCGCAACCTCGAGCAGGGACTGGCGGCCTTTCGCAGATTTCTAGATCGCAACCACAACGATCTCGCGCCATGAGGACGAGGACCGGGTGTGAGGACGAGGATGGGGTCGGACCATGGTAACCCTTTGAATTGTAGACGAATCGCCGCCCAATCTGGACGATTTCAACCCTCAAACCACCTGTACCGCACGAGAAAGCAGGTCGCTGACCCCGATCAAACGACTCACTGATTGCTTGAAGGTCAGTTTTTCGGGTCGAAATCGAACGTCTAAGGCCCGAATTGGACCGTGTCAGCTAACAATTGCGTTGAGATTCAGACGATTATCGTGGTCCGACCCCGCTAAGCCACTCTAGCGCGACGCTATTCGGCCACTGTCGAGCCCGCGCGCGGGTTGTGCACAATGCGCGTGCGTTACTACACGCAGATGTTCCGTTGCGTCAAGGTCGTGCCCGGTGTCGAGTGCGGAAAGAAGCCTTCTAACCATGTTGTCGTGATACGCGGCGACCGGTCGCCGCGTCCGGTCCCGACGCTCGCCCAGCGAGTCGCTCAACTGTGCCTGCATCTCTTCCCGCGTGTCTTTGGACAGCATCCACCCGAGTGGCAGCGGGACTCCGTATTCGCAGAGCCGAAAATGCAGGTGCATACCCGGCTGCGCCACGGCGAGCGCCGCACGGTTCGCCCGGGCCGCTTGCCCGTTTGTGCTCGTCACACGGTAGGCGAGGCTCTTCGTTGCCTGGTGACCGCGCGCCGGACGCACATTCAGCAGTGCCTCCAGCGGGGACAAGGCTTCCGCAACCAACACACCTCTGCTGGAGTAGCGCGTCCACTCGACATTGAATGGCCGGATTGGGTCGTTGCTGATATGCACGATGATGGGCCGTATCGGAATCGGCTTTTTCCCTTCCGGCGCGCGCCTCCAGCGAAGCCAGGCTGCGCGTTCGACACCGGCAAGTATCTCCTCCGCTGTCACCGCGCCAGAGTTCTCGAAGTAACCGCCATCCACTACGCGCATCCATCGCTCGCGGTCCGGCGCGTCCGGATTCAGGTCGAGACGACGCACCGTACCGGCAGGGCTGACATACGTGAACCGGGCGCTCGTATGCACTGCGGTACTCAGCGGGACGTCGTGGCCAAGAACCCGGGTAGTCTCGAGAGCGTCACTGAACGAGTCGTCGAACGCCTTGGCATCAAAATCGATCGGGCTCGCGATCATGCGTTGTCCCGAATCGACCACGGTACTGTTGAGGAACAATAACGGGACGTCAAAGGTGGAGTACGTGGGCCACTCCTCGAGGTAAGCACCCTGCCAGAGGTTCTCGAACGGCTCGCTGAATCGGTCGCCCTCCTCACATGCACGCCAGGCCGCCTCCCAGGCGCGCTCGAGTGCCATGGCTCGATCGTCGAGAATCGAAACCGGAAAGAATCGCTGAAAGAAATCCGGAAACAGCATGACTGCCACGGTCGGAGACAGGAAATCCTTGGACAGGATGCGATCCGCCCGGTGGCGGAGTGAGTAAGGATTGCCCGAGTACAGGTCATGACAGTTGCCGTCGTTCCTGGCGCCGTCGCCGGCCTCGTCGGCCGCGAGCAATGTGGTAAAAGTTGCCGCGCCCAGGCTCCCGCCGGAGACACCGCTGATCGCGAACACGTGGCGCGCAAAGTCGATACCGTGATGCTCGAGGCTGCGATCCTGCAGCTCCCCGAGCACGGTCGCGGTCCAGTAAGCAGCCCTGATACCGCCACCCTCCGCTGCAACGATAACAACCGGCACCGCCACATCGCCTCGATGCTGCTGCTCGAGCTTTTGTATCCAGGTGAAGTAGTAATCTTCAATACTCTGGATGCGCTGGAAAGCCCTCGGTGAACCCGGATCTGACTTGAATTCGTGATACGAACGCATTTCCGGATCTTGACGAACGCGATGGTTGTCGACGACGAAGCTGGCGGCGACCGCCCACGCGATCAGGAACCCGATCACCGGCAGGCGCTTCCGCGTGCCGAAGTACAGCACCAGGAAAGTGCCATTCGGTATCAATGCCGCGGCGAAAAGCAGGAATATTGTTCCGGCGCCGAGAAACGGCCCGATCACAGTCGCCTCGTACGCGAACGCCACGGTCAAGCTGACGGTGATGAACAGCCCCAGCCCCAGAAACACGCGAGTCTTTTTCGGAAGGTGCTCGATGAAGTTGGGATCCGCCGGCCGGTCGCTGTCTCTGAGCCTGCACCAGACGCGCAGGTGGCGACGGGCGAAACGTGGGAACAGGGCGCCGAGGATGAGAAACACGACAGCGAGCAGCCGCATCCACGTGCTCGGCCCCGATGCGTCTTCGTAGACGAACGAAGCCTTGACGAGCGCGGCTGCGATGGTGATGAACACGGTGGCACCGATCAGGCGCGGCAGATGCTCTCGAATCAACGGATGGTGCGCCGGGTTCGTATTGCTGGAACCGTTATAGCTGTAGAAGAACGCGACTCTGGCCCAGTACCAGGAGACGACCGCACAAAGAATCGCGGCGACGACAAAGCAGCTGATCTGACTCGCATCCCTCGATTCAGCCAGGCCCCGGAGCAGCTCCTGGCCCTGGTCGTTGACGAAGAGAATGTATGCCGAGAGGATGGCCACGAGGACGCTGAACCGAATTAGCACGACGAGTCCGGCGATGGGCTGAACCCAGCCGTGCCAGAGGGTTTGCAGCTTGGATTTGTGCCAATCGACGCTGGAGTACTGCCGACGCGTCCCGGGATCGAGAAATCTGTCTCGAATCGACTTTAGAGTGTGCTTGAGCATAGATCCTCCCTGAACAGCAATCCGTCACGCGGGAATCAGCGTGCGCTCAATCGGGGATCAGGGCAGTGCGAATTCGCACATAGGCGGTCATATTCAACCCAGCCAGCTCGCTTTTGGCCGGCCGCCGGGAACGCTGGGACAGATCCGGCTACCTGTGCCGTACCCTCGGATGAGCTGTCGGTTCCCGACCGCGCCGTCTCATGCTGCGTGCGACTCGACCTGTGCCGGAGCGACTTGCCTCACCAGGCGCCAGCTCGATTGCACCATCTCGGTGAAGAGTCGATGCTGTGCCAGGCTCCCGCCCAGCCCTGGAAGGTGCGGCAATACACTCTCCAGCGCCTCGGCCGCGTTTCTGTAGGTCCGGGCGGCAAACGCCTTCAAGGCAATGGCTGTTTTCCGCAGCACACACTCGCGACTCGCGTCATCGCACAACGGCTGCGTCTGCAGCCAGCGATCGATGCTCTCGAAATCCCCGGCACCTGCGAGCGCCAGTAGATTGTGCAGCTGCACGAACGCGTCGCAGGCCCGCTGCATGCGCTTCAGAGCGGTGCGCCGGAGCGGCTGCCAGGGAAGCGCCACCGGCCTCGGCGATGCGAGCTGCAGCCTCCACAGCAGCGCCGGCGCATCGGTGAGCGCGTCCTCGGTCGTGGCAGCGCTGGGCAGGATGTGTTTCATGAACCGCGCGTGAGCGGCATCCCAGTCGCGCAGGGCGAGCTCGAACACGGCCATGTGAAAGTGCAGGTGAATCCATTCGCTGCCCGAACCGCTGCGCCCCTCGAGCCAGGCACCCAGCAGGCGGTGTCCGTCCGCGGGCCGACCCTGATCCAGCATCATGTGAGCGAGCACGTGTACCGTGCCGATACTGCCATGGGCAAACACGGCACGGCCGCTGGCGTCTCGAAACGACGCTTCGCCCGGGCTTGACTGCGCCGCTGCTGAGCGTCGCGAGCCGCTGCGCCGCGGGCAACGCCAGAGCATCCGGCGCAGTACGCGGACACCCCGTCTCTGATGCCGGATTACCGCTGCGACATGGAGGAGGACCATGAGGCCAAGCAAGCCGCTCGTCGCACGATGCACGACTGCGAAGCATCGATTCACATCCGGGTCGGTCACCGGCCGCGCTATCGATAGCCAGTCAAACACCTGGATATCGTGCTCCATCATCGCCACACCGGTCGCCAGCACCAGGGTCGTCAATGCGTAGAGCAGAAAGTGGCCAACGCGCGCGGCGTGCTGCTCGCTGAGCGTAACGGCGAGCGGGCCGGGCTGCCGACTCACCAGACGATAGCCGATACGCAGCGCAAAAACGGGGATCAACAGCGTCGTGACCGACACGTTAAGGAAGGATATGAGCGCCTTGAGCTCGGGTCCGGCCCACACAGCCGCGTAGAGCCCGGTCACGGTCGCCCACAGAATGACGGCCGCCGACAGCCAGTGCAGAACTCTGGCCGTATGCGAATACCTGTCAGTGGTAGCGCTGCTCATCGCCATTTCCCTTTTCTGATCTCAAGACCTGAGAACACCCCAGCACGGCGACGAGTCTGGTGAATCCTGGTTGGCAAGGCTTGCCCGCGGGTTGACCAATCGGTGGTTTTTTCGAGCACCCGCAATCAGCAAAAGGTCATGAATCGGTCACAACCCGGTCAAGCCTCCAGCCTGCGCCCGGCGCAGACTCTGCCCCGCATTCACTTCACTGACTGGAGATCGACATGACCACGTACGGAAACGCTTTGAAATCGACCACCGCAAGCGGGCTGATTCTCGTGAGCCTCCTGGCCGTTCCCGCGCAGGCGGGGCGGCCGGAGGCCGCGCAGGGACAGAACGTATCCGTGGAGCTGGCTTTCAAGACCCACCTCGACATGGGCCTGCCCGAGCAGGACGTCTTCATCGAGCGGGAGCCCGGCAGCGGCAAGGTTTACCGCGTCACCAACGGCGACAACGACATGCGTGCCGAACTCTTCAAGAGCGCGGTACCGGTGCCGCACAATCCATTCAGCGATGCGGCCGTCGGCCCTCACCCCAAGGGAGAGTCCACGGGCCTGACGCTGAACGAGTGGCTGCGGCATGCCGGCAAGGGCACCTACACCTGTGAGAACGGCCAGGGCCGGTTGGACGTCCGCTTCCAGGGGCTGGTACCAAACGGCGTGTACACCATGTGGCACGCGTTCATGGCCATCCCACCGCCTGTGCCCTTCACCGGCACGCTCGACGTGCCGCTCGGGGCCCGCGACGGCTCCGAGAGCGTCTTTGTCGCAAACGCCGACGGCACGGCGGCCTTCGAGCACACTTTTTCGCCCTGCCTGCAGATGTCCGACGTGTGGACCACATCCATGCTGGCTATCAACTGGCACAGCGACGGCAAAACGTACGGCGGACACCCGGGCGCGTTCGGCAGCGTCTCGCACATCCCGTTGTTCGTGATGCTCCCGCCCCGCGAAGGTCTGTGAGAGGCACGTCATGAAAACCGCAACAACCATCCGCGTGGCAATGGCGGCGTTGGCCCTCACCGGGGCGCAGGTCTACCCGACCTGCGCCCCGGCAAGCGCGCCGGTTCTACCCGACCCCGTCGTCGACGCCGACTACTACGACAGCGGCCTGCCCGATCCGCACAAGGTCGAGCTCGGCCGATTGCTCTTCTTCGACAAGATCCTCAGCGGCAACCGGAACATCTCCTGCGCTACCTGCCATCACCCATCGCTGGCTTCGGGCGACGGCGTGGCATTACCGTTCGGCGAAGGGCCGGGCGGGCTCGGACGCGAACGCAAACCCGGCGACTCGCCGGAGCGCGCCGTGCACGAGCGGGTGCCGCGTAACTCGCCGGCGCTGTTCAACCTCGGCGCCCGCGAGTTCGAACGGCTGTTCCACGACGGCCGTGTCGAGACGGATCCCGAGGGCCACTACGCGGGCGGGTTCATCACGCCGGCCAAGTGGAAACTGCCCATCGGCCTCGACAACGTGCTCGCCGCCCAGGCCATGTTTCCGGTGACCTCGCCGACGGAGATGGCGGGCAACCCGGGCGAGAACCCCATCGCCGACGCGGTCTTCGGGAACAATGCGGCCGGCGCCGGCGGTGCCTGGCAGCTGCTGGCGGAGCGCCTGCAGGGCATCGAGGCGTACGTGAAACGTTTCACGAAGGCCTACCCGGATCGGGTCAAGCGCAGGGAAGACATCACTTATGTTATGGCTGCCAACGCAATCGCCGCGTTCGAGGCAAGCGAGTTTCGCGCCGACCGCAGTCCCTTCGACGACTATCTGAGAGGTGACACCGACGGTCTGTCGAAAAGTGCCCGGCGGGGCATGGCGCTGTTCTACGGCGAGGCCGGCTGCAGCCGCTGTCACTCGGGCAAGTTCCAGACCGATCACGACTTCCACGCCATCGCCATGCCGCAGATCGGGCCCGGCAAAGGCGACGGTTACGATGGCGGGTACTGGCGCGCCACCGGTCTCAACCGGGCGCTCGAGGACTACGGTCGCGGTCGCGTGACCTTCCGGGCCTCGGACCGCTACAGGTTTCGCACGCCAAGCTTGCGTAACGTTACCCTCACCGGCCCGTACGGGCATGCAGGCGTCTACGACTCGCTGGAGGACGTCGTGCGCCATCACCTGGATCCGGTGGCCTCGCTGCACAACTACGAGTTGGCCCCCGATCAGCTGCCGCCGTTGGACAATGTGCTGGAGCTGACAGCCAGGGGCGCAAGCTTGAGCCAGAACTGGCTGAGCGATGTGCGTCGCGACGGTTACCTGCTGGCCGACACCTGGGTCCAGAGAAGCGCCAGGTTGCGCGGCAATATTGCCGCCGCCAACGAGCTGGCACCGATCCGCCTCTCGGACTCACAAGTGCGCGATCTGCTGAGTTTTCTCGACAGCCTTACCGACCCGGGAGCGCGGGCGCTGGAGTATCTGGTGCCTGACTCTGTACCCAGTGGCCTGCCGATCACCGATTGAGCGGTCAGGGGCCGGCGCGGCCGCCCTGCGCCGGCCCTTTCCGGACCGCACGCGCCCGCGAAACGCAGGCACTCGCCGCCCGCCAGTCCGGCGTATCCCTGCCTTCGTTCAGTGCGTTGAGGAGGGTCTCCAGCGCTTTGCGCTTGTCCGGATCCGCGCCGTTTGCGAGCTCGCAGCGGGTCAGGCAGGTTCTGAGCTCCAGCATGCGTGCCCCCTGCTGCCGCGCCACCTCCAGCGATTGCTCGAGCAGACCTTCAGCACGTTCGAGCGCCGTCGGGTCGTTGTTGAGCAACAGCACCGCGTACAGGCGGTACATCTCGGCTTCATAGAAGAACGCCCGACCCCTGGGGTTTGATTCGAGCGCCTCCTCGTGCACCGCAAGCGCCTCGTCGTGCCTGCCCATGTGCGCCAGCAGATCGGCCTTGAGTGTGAGCTGATAAGGCAGATCCATTTCCGAACCCATGTCGACGTGGCGTAACAGGCTCTCGTCGATCTGCTGAAGCGCTGCCTGCTGCGCGCGGCCGTCGCTGGCTTGTCGGCCCCGGGCCCAGGCGCCCAGCAGCGCGATCTGTGCAATACGATAGTCGAACCCTTCCTTTTCCGCGACGGCGCGGGTTCTCTCGGACCAGTTGACCGTGTCTTCGAGCTCGTTTCTGAACTGGTGCAGAAACGTGCGGTAGGTAAGCGCGGAGGAGAGACTGTAGACGTGCTCCCCCGCCAGTTCGAGCGCCGTATCGGAACGCCTGACAGCCGAATCCGGATAGCCGAGAAACCACAGATCGAGCGCCGCCCAGCTGTGACAGGAAGCGCCGGGATTTTCCCCGTACCGGGCGACGATGGCGCTGACCTCGCCCGGGTCGTACTCTTCGATGGCTTTGTCCGCATTCGCCCTGGACTGATCGAATCGTCCCTGGTGAAACAACGAGCAGGCCAGCAGCTCGTGCGCTTCGACACCGAGATCGGTGCCGCGCTCGAGCAGTGTTTCGATCACCGCCTGAGACTCGGTGTAACGACCGCGGTTCTCGTGCATGGCGGCGATACCGTAGTACTCCGGTGCGTTGTCTTTCAGCCCCAGTTTCTCACCGAGCTCCCGGGCGCGCGTGTAAGCCTGCTCGACGCCCTTCGACGACCAGCCTTCCAGAGCGATCAGGGCGCTCGCGCGTAACAGCTGGAGATCCCGTTCTATTCGCCAGGTGTCGACCGACTCGTCCAGTGTCGCTATGAGTCTGAGGGCACGATTCAGAATTGCCACGGTTTCCCGGTTGGCTGACCGATTGAACGACAACAGTGCGGCCGGATAGAAGTACTTGAGCGCACGGCCCACATCATGCGCCTGCGCAAAGTGGTGGGCGATCTGGCCGGCCGCGGCGCCAGCCTCGTCGCCGTAGGCCTGCTCCAGGCACTCACCGAGTGCGCGGTGCAGCCGGGCCCGGCGCGATACGGCGATGCGGTCGTAAAGTGCGTCGCGATACAGCTCGTGCCGGAACTCGAACGTGGCGGTGACCGTCCCATCGGGCCAGCGCACGTCGCCGGCATTACGCACGATCCGGCCGTGCCGCGCCAAACGGCTGTAAAGCGCCTCGATGTTTTCTTCCGCCTCACCCAGGGCGTTCGCGATAGCCGCCGCAGCAAAGGGGGATCCCGCCAGCGCGGCCGTCTCCAGCAGCAGCCGTTCGTCGTCCCTGAGGTTGGCAAGCTGCTGATCGATCAGCTGGGAGAGATTCTCGGGCACGCCCGCGAGCAGCGCCTCGTCATCGTCGGCAGCCGACCAGGTGCCGTCCCTCTTCCGAATCAGGCCGCTCTCGAGCCAGTGATCCACCAGCGTATCGATGAACAGGGGAAAGCCGCCCGTGCGGCGAAACGTCAGCGCGGCCAATCCCGGCGACGGCGGCTGCTCGAGGCGCTGATTCAGGTAGTCGCTGACGTAGGCCTCGTCGATGGACTCCAGCTGCAGACCGTGGGCGTGGCCCCGGATCGACAGCTCTCGGCTCGTCGCCTGGATCGGACCGTCCGGCCGGAACGTTGCGAGCAGCAGCAGTCGCGCACTGTCGTTGCGGCGGGCGTAGTACTCGAGCCATCCAACGGTGGAAGGATCCGACCAGTGCAGGTCCTCGATCACCAGAATGACGTTTGTTTGCCGCGCCAGATGGTCGAGCACATCGGAAAGCTCGCGCAGCATGCGCCCGGTCGTGACCCCCATCGCAGGCGGTTCGATCTTTTCGTCGGCACCGCGGGCCAGGGAAGGCAGTTGACTCAGCCAGGCCGGCGCAAAGCGGCGCAGCGTCTCCGTGACGGTCGGATCCTGTCGTCCGGCCCGACCCAGCGCTTCGAGCAGCGGCAGGTAAGCCTCGCTCGCGCCCCGCTGGTTCACGCACTGACCGTGCATGACGAACACATCCGCCCGCTCCCGGACAGTGTCGAGGAAAGCCCTGGTCAGCGTGGTTTTGCCAACGCCAGCGTCTCCTGAGATCAGTACGACCGCGCGGTGGCCGCCGCTGGCGCGGTCGAGCCAGCGGGCCAGCTTCCCGAGCTCTGCATCGCGGCCCACCGCCGGCGTTCTCGCGATGAACGGTTCTTCGTTTCCGGCCGCGGGCGTGCCGGCGGGCCGCGGGGCCGGCGCGTCGGCGAGCGCCGCGATGAACCGATAGCCGCGACCGTGAACCGTCTTGATGATCTGCTGGGAGGCGCCGCTGTCACCCACCGCGGCACGCACCGACTTGAGGCGGCTCGACAGCGCGGAATCGGTGACCACCTTGCCGGGCCAGAGCGCGTCCAGTAACTCGTCGCGGGTAAGGACCCGATCGCGGTTCTCGATCAGGTAGGCGAGCAGATCGAAGGCCAGGGGATCCATCGGGTGTGCGCTGCCCGCTCGCCGCAGCTCGAGCAGCTTGGTGTCGATTTCGCAATCGCCGAATCGATAGATCATCGCCCACCCCTGCCGGATCGTTGCGGACCCGCCCGGTAGTGACCACATATATCACAAAATCACCATGCAATGATCACCCGCCGGACATGGATGGCCCGCTGCCTCAGTTTACCGTTGCGCCAGGACCGGAAATCCAGGAGATCGAGATGGCTGCAAAGGCCAATGCAACCGGAACACGCGTTAACGGGGTCAGCACAGCCACGCTGTCCGAGACGCTCGCGGCTGCCGAGCAAACAGACTGCTCTGGGAAGTGTCAGTTCCGTGCCAGAAGTCAGTGGCTGGACGGCGGGCACACGCGCACCATTGTCAAGGACTTCTACGGTGCGGGCATGGAACGGACTTCACGCGCAAGGCCGTTTGTCCTTGAGTCGGGCGGCGCTGCGCTTTTCAGAATCGGTGATCGTGCCATCGATCCTCTCGAGCACCTGCTGGCGGCGCTCGGCGCCAGCGTCACGAGTACCCTCGTATGGCACGCCACGGCACGAGGCATTCATGTCGATGCCATCGATACCTGGGTGGAGGGCGATATCGATCTGCGAGGGTGCCTGGGCCTGGATCTGAACCAGCGTGCCGGTTTCGGGGAAATCCGTCTGCTCGTGAAGCTCGATGCCGAGGCGAGCGACGCGCAGCTCGATGAACTCATTGACCTCGCAACGCGCTACTCGCCCGTTTTCGACACGCTCAACCGCGGCACGCGTTTGACGGTACGACGCGATGGCGCTCGGTCGGTGTACCGTTGAGCTAAAACAACAAAGGGCCGACGTATTCATCACAGATTATGTCAAATGGTCAGGCTCCCAGTGGGATAACGGGCGGAAAATCCTGCCAGGTGAACATGTCACATTCCGCGGACCGATCAGTCACTGCATCTGCGTGCCCGAATTGCAATACTCTTCATACGCTCAGCGGAAGAGCGGACCCTACAACCAGGAGGGAAAGTCGGTGAATATCCAGGCAACCCGTCAGGTACAGTCACTGCCCGACAGCGCCAGGCAACCGCTCCACCGGCGTCAACACCACCGCTGAGTCTTCTGTCCGCGACCCGCTCTTGTGGGCGACAGCACCGGCGTGTGACCCAGCACAGCCGCTGATTCGCCAGGCCGATGGAATGTCGAGCGGACCTTTGATCGATTCAACTTTGCATTAGCTATCAGGAGCTGACTATGGCACGTGACGCAATCGCTTTTTTCAATACGCTGACCTGCGTCGCCGAGCGCGACGCCAGCGGACGTTCTGGGTTGCCGAGATCCGCCGTCTCAAGCGAGCGGAGCTGCCGCTCGCCGAAGCCGAGCTCGACGCGGCCAAGCGCGCACTGGCGGAATGCCGTGCACGTCCACCGCGTTCGCCGCGCGCCGAACGCCCGGAGATTCCGAGCGAGATCGTACCGATCTGATTCGCGCGTATTGCCCAGGATCTAAACGGTCAATCAGAGACCACAACCAGGCGCAGCAAATCCGAGCCTGTTTTCGGGCGATGCCGAACCTGACCAGGTTGGCGCCTATCGCGCTGTCGTGATGCGCTCGCTCGCGGCGGGCTCCCCCGCCGCGAGCAGTCTATCGACGCGTTTCAACGCGCGAAGCGCCTCGACGATCTTGGCATCTCGTTCCCACGACAGGGAAGTGAAGCTGCGCCCCCGCTCCTCGGCGCGCACCCCCGCAGAAAGCATGGTCGCGACTTCGGTTGTCAGCTGCGGAGCACCGAGATCGTCCCACCAGCGATGGAACGACGCGCCGAAGCGCTCGCAGAACACGTCCATACCGTGACCGCCGCTGCCCAGGTTGAACAGCATGTGCGGTCCCATCACCGCCCAGCGCAAGCCGGGCCCGGCCGTGATCGCCTTGTCGACGTCCTCAACGCTGGCGACCCCTTGGCACACGAGATGGATTGCTTCACGCCAGAGCGCCGCCTGCAGGCGGTTGGCCACGTGCGCCGGTACTTCTTTTTTCACGCGAATGGTCACCTTGCCGCAGCGTGCGTAAAATGCCTCCGCACGCTCGAGGACGCCGTCCGCAGTTCTTTCGTTGGCCAGTAACTCGACAAGCGGGATCAGGTGTGGCGGGTTGAACGGGTGACCGAGGACCAGACGGCCCGGGTCTTTCCACGCCTGCTGCATTTCGCCAAGCAGCAGACCCGAAGAGCTCGACGCGACAACTGTATCCGGCGGTAACGCTGCCTCGATGCCCGTGAACAGCTCACGCTTGAAGTCGATGCGTTCCGGAACGCTCTCCTGTACGAACTGCGCCTGAGTGACGGCCTGCCGGGGATCGGAGAAGAAACGTATGCGATCCGGGTCGCCGCGATCGATCATTCCGAGCGCGTCGAGACTGGGCCACGCATGCTCGATGTAATCGCGTACATATTGCTCGACCTCCGGAGACGGGTCGTAGACATGCACCTCGCAGCCGGCGGCAAGAAACAGCGCACTCCAACTCGCGCCGATCGTTCCGCCGCCGAGAATGCCGACGACCTCTATGTCAGTCGCCCGGTCGTGTGCTTCGATCATGGCTGTGTCCCATTCAGAAAAGTGCCGGGTTTAGCGGCGAGGCTGCGCTCAGGCCGCCATCGATCACGAAGGTCTGTCCGGTCACGAACTCGGCCTGCTCGCTCGCCAGCCACGCGACGGCGTTGGCAATGTCTTCGGGCTTGCCGAAGCGGCCGGCCGCATGGCGCGCCAACGCATCCTCGCGCGCGGCGGACGGGTTGTTCGCAACCTCGAACGCAGCGTCGGCCATGCCGGTCATGATCCAGCCCGGGCAGATGGCATTGCAGCGGATGCCCTGCTTGCCGTGATCGACCGCAATGGAACGCGTCAGCCCGTGCACGAAAGCCTTGGAAGCGTTGTACAGCGCGAGACCGGGGTCGGCGCTGTTCCCACTGATCGAGCCTATATTGACGATCACCCCACGCCCCGCGGCGATCATCAGCGGCAGCACTTCGCGGCAGCACAGAAACACACCCCTGGCGTTGGCTCCCATGAGCGCTTCCCAATCCGCGTCGGTGGTGTCGGGCACCGTTTTCTCGATCTGGATGCCGGCGTTGTTGACTAGGATGTCCACGCCGCCGAGCGACTTCTGCGCCTCGGCGACGAGCGCCCTCACCTGTTCAGTATCGGACACATCAGTGCGTTGCCAGGCAATGGCTTCGGGCAGGTCTGCCGGGCGGGCGCGGCGACCGCAACCAATGACACGCACCCCTTCAGCGAGCAGCCGCTCGGCGGTTGCGCGCCCGATCCCGGTGCCGCTGCCGGTCACCATCGCAGTCTTGCCGTGCAGTGTCGTCATGCAGCTCCGCCCGGAATCACGCGCTAGAACCCCACCCTGTCGCCACCTTTAAGCGCGAGGCGAGCACGCGCCTCGGCCGGTGTCGCTACCTGCAGGCCCAGCGCCTCGATGATCGTGCGGATCTTGCCGACCTGCTCAGCATTGCTTTTGGCCAGATCGCCCTTGCCGATGTACAGACTGTCTTCGAGCCCCACGCGCACGTTGCCACCAAGCATGGCCGCCTGTGTGCAGAACCGCATCTGATGCCTGCCGGCAGCGAGCACGGACCACTCGTAGTCATTGCCGAACAGTTTCTGCGCGATGGTGTGCATGTGCATGAGATTGTCGGGATCGGCGCCGACCCCACCGAGAATGCCGTAGATCATCTGCACGAAGAAAGGCGGCTCGATCAATCCCTGGTCGACAAAATAGGCGAGGTTGTACAGGTGGCCCAGGTCGTAGCACTCAAACTCGAATCGCGTGCCGTGTGTTTCGCCGAGCTCCCGCAATGCGTACTCGATCGTTCTGAAGGTGTTGGGAAAAATAAAGTCGCGCGTCATCTCCAGGAACGGCTGTTCCCAGTCGTGCTGCCACTCGCTGTACTTCTTCGCCATCGGGAAGATGCCGAAGTTCATCGAGCCCATGTTGAGCGACGCCATCTCCGGTTCGGCGCGCTGCGCGGCGGCCAGCCGTTCTTCGATGCTCATACCCAGACCGCCGCCGGTGGAGACGTTGATCACCGCATCGCTGGCCTGTTTGATCACCGGCAGGAACTGCATGAACGTCTCCGGCCGAAAGTCCGGTTTGCCGGTTTCAGGGTCTCTGGCATGCAGGTGGATGACCGAGGCGCCGGCCTCGGCCGCGCCGATGGCGGCCTCGGATATCTGTGCCGGGGTGATCGGCAGGTAGGGGGACATGGTCGGCGTATGGATGCCACCGGTGACGGCACACGTGATGATGACACTTTTAGTCATGGTCAAGGCGTTACAACCTCATCTGTTGAACCTGGGCAGTCAGGCCGCCGTCGAGCACCCATAACTGTCCGCTGGCGTACTTCGATTCGTCGCCGGCGAGCCAGTTTACGAGGCTGGCCACGTCAGCGGGCGTGCCGTAACGCCGCATCGGGTGGATGTCGCGAACCGCCTGCTGCAGCGTTGCGATATCGCCGGACTCGCCGAAGAAACTCTGCAGCATCGGCGTGTCGATGAAACCCGGGCAAACGGCATTGACGCGGATGTTCTCCGGACCGTAGTCGCAGGCCATCGCCCGCGTCAGCGCGTGCACGGCGCCCTTAGTGGCACAGTAGGCGGCGAGCTGCGGGTCGGCGATGAAGCCGTCGTAGGAACCGAGGTTGACGATCGAGCCGCCGCCCGCCTCGCGCAGCAGCGGGATCGCATGCTTGCTGACGAGAAAGGTGCCGGTCGAATTGATCGCGAAGATGCGGTTCCACTCTTCGAGCGAGGTGTCTTCGATGGTCTTCTCGATCTCAACCCCGG
>JAHELT010000120.1 GCA_024644045.1 Chromatiales bacterium
AGCACCACGCACCATCGCATGGACGAGCAGGCCCTGGCGGCAGCCGGCATCAGCGAAGGCCTGATCCGTCTATCGGTCGGCCTGGAAGATCCCGACGATCTGATGGAGGACTTGAATCGTGGTCTGCACGCGGCTAAAAAGGCCGCCGAAAAAAAGGTTGAACGCCATGCAACTCACGGTTAACGGAAAACAGGTCTACGCTGCGACCGCCAATCGGCCGATCGATCAGGACCGGCCCAGTGTCCTGTTCGTGCATGGTGCGGCGATGGACCACACGGTGTGGGTACTGCCGAAACGCTATTTCGTGCGTAAGGGCTACAACGTGCTCGCCGTGGATCTGCCCGGCCACGGCCGTTCGGACGGTACCGCTTTCACCAGTGTAGAAGCGAGCGCGGACTGGTTGTGCGAGTTTCTCGATGCCGCGGGCGTGGAACGCACTGCGGTCGTCGGCCACAGCATGGGATCGTTGATCGCGCTGGACTTTGCGGCGCGTCACGGCGACCGCGTGCGCAGCGCAGTGCTGATCGGATCAGCAGTGCCGATGGCGGTGGCCGACAAGCTGATGAATGCAGCGGCCGAGCACAAGCACTCGGCGTTCGAGATGGTCAATACCTGGGGACACAGCAAGCGCGCGCAGGTCGGCGGCAATCCGAATCCCGGAATCTGGATGACCGGTTCCGGCATCCGCCTGCTGGAGGCGTCGCCGCCCGGCACGCTGCACGCAGATCTGCAGGCGTGTCAGAGCTACACAGCCGGCGTCGAGCGCGCCGCGAGCATCAGCTGTCCCGTGCTGTTCATCCTGGGCAGCGAAGACCTCATGACACCGCCCTTCGTCGCCCGCGACGTTGCCGCGGCGGTGCCGGGCTCGCGCACGCTGCTGCTGCCCGGCAGCGGCCATGCGCTGATGACCGAACGGCCCGACGAGGTGCTGGACGCGTTGATCGAGACCGTTTGATCCGGCGTGTACGGGGGACATTTCCGATGGCCGGCTACTCCGCAACCCCGCTGGTGAAAAAGCTCGGCATCAAGCCGGACACCACGCTGTACGTCAAGAACGCGCCGCGCGACTACCGGAAGCTGTGCGAAGGGTTGCCGCCGGGGACCAAGGTGGCCCGTCGCCTGGCCGGCAATCCGTCTTTCGTGCACCTGTTTACCGCATCGCGCACCGAGCTGGCCGCGGAGTTGCGAAAGTATCGCCGCCAGATCGCGCAGGATGGCGTGATCTGGGTATCCTGGCCCAAGCGGTCCTCCAAGCTGCCGAGCACCGTGACCGAAGACACCGTACGTGAAGTCGCGCTGCCGCTGGGCCTGGTCGACATCAAAGTCTGCGCGGTCGACGACACCTGGTCGGGCCTGAAGCTGATGATCCGAAAAGAATTGCGCAAACCGGCGCGCGACTAGCGCGACTTTTGCGGCGCCTATTTACAGATTACGACACAACTCCCGGAAATGAGAAATCACTGCTGTCCCATGACAACGCTGTATCTGGTCATGGAAGCCGATAGTGGCAACACTGTCGATTCCTGCACGTTCGAACTGAGGAAATGGTCCATACTTGTGGGATGCATGCCAGGCTAAGGATACCCAGGTGACGTTCTTACAGGAGATGAGCGTTTGACTCTGGAGAAACCGGCCCTTTTGTCAAATGACGCGAATCGATCAGCAGCACATCTGATCGATGAGATGTCCCGCCTGTACTATCTGTCCCGCGCGATCCACGTGGCGGCTGAATTGGGGATTGCTGATCACGTAGGCGACGACACGGTCGCTGCTGATGAGCTTGCGCAAAGCGCCGGAACGAATCCCGAAGCGCTTGATCGGCTACTTCGATTTCTTTCGGCGTACGGCATATTCGAGGAGGCCGCGCCGGTGCAGTACCGCAATACTAAACTGTCAGCGACGCTGCGTGACGATCACCCTCAATCAGTTCGCGCAAACATGCGACGGATCGGTGACTTCTGGTGGTCGGCGGTCGGCAATCTGGAGCACTCCATTCGCAGTGGCGAATCGGCGTTTACGGCCTTTCACGGTGTTCCATTCTTTCGCTACCTTGAAGAGCACCCCGATATTCAGAAGCGGTTCGACGAAGCCATGGCACGCATTTCCGCGACCAACGACGCCGCGATCGCCGATGCTTACGACTTCTCGGGATTCCATCGCATCGTAGATGTGGGGGGCGGCAGAGGCGGTCTGCTTGCTCAGATTCTGATGCGCGTTCCCGATGCAACCGGTGTCCTGTTTGATCAACCACAGGTAGTGGCTGCAGCGACGCGGCTTGAACAAGCCGGCTTGTCGGGTCGCGCAGAACCTATGGGCGGTGACTTTTTCAAGGCAGTGCCCGACGGCGGCGACTGCTATGTCATCAAGGGGGTGCTGCACGACTTTAATGATGAGGAGTGCGTGACAATACTGTCGAATTGCCGAAAGTCGATGAGAAAAGACGCGCACGTTGTTGTGGCTAACCAGGACCTGCCAACCCCGATCGCAGGACCACATCCTAATCTCACGATGGACCTCCAGATGATGGTGCTGCTCACTGGCCGTGAGCGCTCAGCGACACAGTGGAGCGAGCTGTTTCGGCAGGCTGGGCTGAGAACGATAAACTCGCTCTCGACTGAGGTCGGCTTCACGTTGGTCGATGGCGTAATCAGTGAGAAAGGGTAGACGGCAGAACCGATCTAAAGTGATGAAAGTAGCCGTATTTGTCTCTGAACCAATGGCGGTACCGGTGGCACTAAAGCCGCAGTGTTGTCATTCAGATAGAGCTTGTCTTGGCTCCCGCGATTGACCGCCACCACGTCGAGGTCGTCATCAATACTACGAGAACTCTCTTCAGTGATAATCTAGTTCACAGGGCAAAGGTAAGGGAAATCCCTATCAAATGATGAAAGCAATGCAAGTCGGGAGACTTAGCCGGTTAGCATTGAGGTTGTTACTCGTCTGCATTTCGCTCTCGGCTTTAGGCGACTACCAGGCGGGTAAACGGGCTTATGATGCTCGGCGGCGTCGTTCGGTCTAGTTATTAGTTAATTTCAGCCTACTGGGTAAGCGTAATACAGAACTGCTGGCCTTTCAAAATTGTTGAGTCGTTGTGCATAGCAACATGATTTCTGGATTGGCCGCTTTGTCGCGCGTTGCAGCCACCAACCGGACCGCTGCGTGCGACTGTAGTCGGACCGAAGCGTACCTAGCCAGCCTCGACCGTATCGGATACCGGGGATCCAGCTCACAACGCCGTGCTGAGGCGGAACCGGCATCGTTGCGCTCCCTGGAAGGCTCACATATCATTTCTGGACAAGCAGCCCCTTGGAACGAGGCCCGCCAACACTCAGGAGAAGACCCATGCGCACGCTCCTCGCCGCGTTGTCCCTAGCCTTCGTATTAGGCGGCTTTTCCGCTGCCGTTCAGGCTCACTGCGCCGCGCACGTGAAGAAGAACGACTTCGAGACGCCGCCGCCCATCGCCACGCCCACGGAGAAACAGGACGACGGTAAGAGCTGACCCGGCTTCACCTGCTGGCCGCTGGTGGTGGAGGAGGTACCGCACTCGCCGCCACCGCGGCGCGGTATCGGTTGCCGTGTCTACACTTACGCAAAGTCCGTTGTGTCGGCATTGTTGCCATCATCGAAAAACAGATTCTGTCCGTTATCAGGGGGTAGTTCGGCCAGAAAACGAGGTAACTATCGTCACCTGAATGGGAGCATCGTAGTTCTCCACGATGGGAGTGATTGCCCGGCGGACGTTGCTGGAATTCTGGCAAGGGCTTGGCCAGGGGCGAACAGTCATTGAAAGCTATGCCGAGGCGGTCAAAGTTGTGTGGTCAAGTCCACACGATGTCACGAACGCCTACCAACCTGCCAGCTTTGTGGTTGATAACCGGGTTGTCTTCGACATCGGAGTAACCGTTACCGACACGCGGTACTCGGTGTTGCACACGAATGGTCGGGTGGCGTTACAGCGCCAGCTCGAGCTCGTCGATGATCGCGTCCAGACCGGCCTGCGCGCACGCCTCGTCGACCTGGCCGGAAGGCGCCCCGCTGACTCCGATACCGCCGATTATCGTACCGGCCGCCGCGATCGGCAGGGCGCCGGCCGACAACACGATGCCGTCCACCTTGCCCGGAGAGAACGGGGCCGTGAAGCGCCCCTCGAGCTCCGAGGTAGGCGTGTTGAAGTTCATCGCCGCGTAGGCTTTCTGCTCGCTGATCTTGAGCGTTAGCGGCATAGCCAGCGTATCGCGCAACAGCACCTGAACGTGTCCGCCTCGGTCCACGACTGCGACGGCGACGTTCATGCCTTTTTCGCGGCAGGCAGCCAGCGTCGCCCGCGCGGCGGTCAGCGCGACATCCATCGCCAGGCGTTGGATGGGCACAGTGACGGGCGGATCATCAGCGAGCCCGGCGGCCGGAATCAGTAACAGCAGGGCAACGATCAAGCGATGCATGGCACGTTTCTCCCGGTGGTCAATCGGCGACATTCTGCCGGCGGGCGACGCGCCGGGCCATATCCCGGATGGTTGTAGGGTGCGACTGGGCAGGACCAGCCCGAATCCAACGCGGTCAGGACGTTTCTCCATTTGAAATCATACACCTGGCGTGGTCCGACCCCGTTGCCGCTCCGGCGCGAGCGCTGATGCCGCGATCCAGCGTTCAAACTGGGTGACCGCGGACTCGAGGTGGCTGCTGCGCCCGGGCCGGGCCAGCGGCGAGGCCATACCGCGCTGCTGGCGCTCCAGCATCTCGATGTCCTCCGCGAGCGCCGTGTCCCAGCGCGCGTAGTAGCTCGCCACGATCTTGTCGAAATCGCAGCGTGCGAGCGTCGCCGCGGGGAAGCAGCTGTTCAAATAGAACACGGATTCGCCGGGGCTCACCGGGTAACACTCGAAGAACCACAGGCAGTCGCGGGCCGCGGCGAAGGCGAGGCCGGGAAACACGTGCGTGTAGCGCGTGCCGCGGGACAGGCGATCATCCAGCGTCGGGATCGGGTCGAAGGTACGCGTGGCCGGGTCCTGAAGCACCGCGCCGGTGCCGTGGTGCAGGCCGAAGACGCTGACGAAGCTGTCGGCGAAGGTTTCGTCGCCCGGCTCGGGCGCCTGGTAGGCGGTCTGCGCGAACGTGGCCGCGTGCACGTGCTCCAGGTGGTAGTACTCCATGAAGACCTGGAGGAAGAGCTTCCAGTTGCACGCCACGGCGAACCGTTTGCGCCGCGTCACACGCAGGTCGTGCAAGGCATACGGCGCGTGCAAGCCGGCGAACCCCGTCATAGACAGCGGCGACGCCTGGCCGTCGAGGTTGACGAACACAAATCCGTCGAGCGTTTGCAGCCGCACCTGCGCCAGCGCAAACTCCCGCTTGTCGAAGCCTGTCTGGCGGTTCATGGTCGGAGCGCCGGCGAGGGTCCCGTCCGGACGGTAGCTCCAGCCGTGAAACGGGCAGCGGATCAGGTCGCAGCGTCCCCGGCCCTGCAGCAGCGGCATCGCCCGGTGCCGACACACGTTGGACAGACAGCGCAGCTCGCCATCATCGCCGCGCAGCAGGAACAGTGGCACACCGGTGATCTCCAGCGCCTGGTAGTCGCCGGCATTCGCCAGGCGATCGGCGCGGCCAACGCAGTGCCAGCCGCCGCGAAACAGGGTTTCGACTTCCCACTGAAAGAACACCGGGTCACAGTAGCAGCGCGGCGGCAGCGTCCCGCCGCGCTCGACCACTTGTGCGAGCTCGCCGTCGTGCAACATCGGGCTCGGGTTTGTCACATTGTTACAACAGGGGTGCGACATCGCCACTGTCCGCGCTGCCGACGTAAATACCGAACCGGTAACGCCTGCGTTCGTTCACGTAACGGGCGAGCATCGAACGGTCGGCATCGGAAGGGAGCTGTTCCCACGGGATGCTGTCGTAAGGAAACAGCCGCGCGTGCGCCGGCAGCTGCGGTTCGGCGAGGATCTCACCGCGGTAGAAAATCGACAGCTCGCGCGCGTGCGGACCGTCGAACACCGCGAATAGAAAGCCGATTCGCGCATCGACACCCAGCTGGTTCAAGGCCGCCTGCAGTCCGTTCGGGTCCTCCTCGTCGCGGCTCTGGCCGCTCGGCAGCACCCAGTTGTCTCCGCTGCGCTTGAGCAGAACCTGGCCGGCGTGGTCCAGGATGCAGCCGACCCGGACGAGGTCCGTGGCAGTTTGCAGCACCGCCCGCCGCTCGAGCCCGAACTCGAGGTAGTTGCCGCGGCAGAATCCCAGCGGCGGCGCATCGTTGGAGGTGAAGAATCTGACTCTGCCGAGCATCAGCAGATGGTCGCCGGCATCCTGCGCCGTGAAGGGTTCGCATTCGAACGTGGCGACGCTGGCGTCCAGCAATGGCGCATCCAGGCGACCCGGGCGCCAGACCACGCGCTCGAACTTATCGGGCGCTTTGGTCGCAAACAGGTCGGACACATCGCGCTGCTGCTCGCTCAGCACGTTGATCGCGAAGCTCCGGCAGGCGCGGAACACCTCGAGGCTGGCGGCACGGTGATCGATGCAGATCGAAATCAGCGGCGGCTCGAGCGAAACGGACCCGAAAGAGTTGGCGGTGATACCGCGCGGCGTGCCGTTCGGCTCACGCGTGCAGATCACCGTCACACCGGTCGGGAAACACCCGAGCGCACGCCGGAATTCGCGGCTGTCGAACGCTGCCTCGCTGGTCACGGCATCGCTCAGCGCATGATGAACGGGTCGGCCATCGGCACTTGCGACGTGCTGATCCACACCGCCTTGGTGCGCGTGTAATCGTTGATCACGTCGATCCCGGCCTCTCGCCCGTAGCCGCTTTGCTTGTAACCGCCGAACGGCGAAATCGGCGAGATAGCGCGGTAGGTGTTCACCCACACAATCCCTGAGCGGATGCGTTTGCTGACGCGCAGCGCCCGCGCGACGTCGCGTGTGAAGACACCCGCGCCCAGCCCGAACCGCGTGTCGTTGGCATAGGCGATCGCTTCCTCCTCCTCGCGGAAGCGCAGCGCGCTCAACACCGGCCCGAACATCTCTTCCTGCACGGTGCGCACGTTCTGGTCTGCGCAGGCAATCACCGTGGGTTCGAAGTACCAACCCCGATCGAACTGCTCCGGCTGCTTGCCGCCGTGCAGTATCTGCGCGCCCTGCGCCGCGCTGGCCGCGACTGCCTCGGTGATGTGATCGAGCTGCCTGCGTGTTGCCAGCGGCCCCATATCGACCTCGAGGTCCAGCGGATCGCCGATATTAATACGCGCCGCGCGGTCGCACACGCGCTCGAGAATCTCATCGTAGATACGCTCGTGTATGAACACGCGCGAACCGGCCACGCAGCTCTGCCCGGTCGCGCCGAAATTGCCGGCAATGATGCCGTTGACCGCGCCGTCGATATCGGCGTCGTCGAACACCAGCATGGGTGACTTGCCGCCCAGCTCCAGCGAGACCACCGCGAAGTTGTTGGCGGTGTTCTCGATGATGCGGCGTGCGGCCGGCGGCCCGCCGGTGAACGCGACGCGCGCCACGTCCGGGTGAGCGGTCAGCGCGCGCCCGCAGGGCTCGCCGTAGCCGTTGATCACGTTGATTACCCCCGGCGGGAATCCGGCTTGGTCGACCAGCCGGGCGAACTCCAGCATCGGCGCGGGCGCATCTTCGGAGGCTTTCAGCACGACCGTGTTGCCGGCGGCCAGGGCCGGCGCCAGCTTGGTCGCGGTCAGAAACATCTGCGCATTCCAGGGCACCACCGCCGCGACCACGCCGATCGGCTCGCGCAGCGTGTAGACGTGCATGTCGGGCTTGTCGATCGGCAGCGTCGCGCCCTGGATCTTGTCCGCGAGGCCCGCGTAGTAACGGTAGTAGTCACCGACGTAGGCGGTCTGAGCCCGGGTTTCGCGCGCCAGCTTGCCGCTGTCGGTGGTTTCGATATCGCCCAGGCGCTCGGCATTGGCGGCGACCAGCTCGGCGAGGCGGTAGAGCAGCTTGCCGCGCTGGGTCGCCGTGGTCGCGGCCCACGGGCCTTCGTAAAGCGCGCGCTGCGCCGCGGCCACGGCGCGATTCACGTCCGCTTCGCCCGCCACGGCGACGCGCGCCCAGGTCTCACCGGTCGCCGGATTGATGCTGTCCAGCACGGCGCCGTCCCGGGCAGCGCAAAACTCGCCGTCGATGTACAACTCATACACGGGTTTGTCGCTCACGGTACCTCCCCTGCCCAGCAGGAACGATCAATCGTTGTCGTCGATGAACGCGTGCAGCGTATCGCACAACCAGGCTGCGCGCTCCACCGGCAGCATGTGCTTAGCGCCCTCCACCACCAGCAGTTGCGCTCGCGGAATGCATTGCGCGAGCTGCGCGGACATCGCCGGCGTCGAGCCAACGTCCCCATCGCCGGTGATCACCAGCGTCGGCACCCGGATCGTATGCAGCTGCGCGGCCGTCTCGTCCTCGGCCTCGGCGAACAGCCTGTACGCGGGCAGAAAGCCGTGCGGCTGGTTGCTGCTCAATCGTTCACGTACGCGTTCGAGGACCTCTGGGCGGGTGCGCGCAAAATCGTCGCTGAACCAGCGCTCCAGAGCCGCGTCGATCAACGCGCTCAGACCGTGCCGGCTGGCCTCGAGGTAACGCTCGCGCACCGCATCGCGCTGCTGAGCGGTGCGGGCATAAACGCTGTTCAGCAGCACGAGGTGACTCAACCTCCCCGCATACCGCACCGCGTAGGCCCGCGCTATGAGCGCCCCGAGCGAAAACCCGACCAGCACCGCCGCGCCGATCCTCAGCTTCGCCAGCAGCGCATCGAGCTGCGCGGTGAAATCGGCGATCTGCACGTCTCGCTCGAGCGCCGGCGTCTGGCCGTGCCCGAGCAGGTCGTAGCGCACCACGCGCTGGCCGGCGCCCGCCAGGCGCGCGGCATGCTCGTCCCACATGCGATGATCCAGGCCCACGCCGTGGACCAGTATAACCGCCGGTCCCGTCTCACCGTGTTGCACATAGTAAGTAGTCATGCCCTGCGCCGGATGTCGAAGCCAGTACCGCTCGAGCCCTCGAACACCCCGTCATTGTAATCCAGGCCCTGCCGAAATCCGGGTGCGTCGCCGGTCTGTGACTAAAGCCTGGTTTTCCACCCGCCGCTACTGCCAGAATCGCACTGTTTCCACGGAATCCGGCCGATGCTTATGAGAACCCTGCTTGCTTTCACGGGTGCGATCGCGCTGAGCGCGTGCGCCGCCGCCAAGCCCGTGCAGGCCACGAAACTGACCTTTGACTCCGCCGACGTGGGCTACACCCAGATCGTCATGCGTGCCCGCGAAACGCAGCGCAACGAGCAGGCGTCGGTGATCACATTCGAAGACCTGAACCCCGAGCAGGGCTCGAAGCTGACCAAGGGCGTGTTTCGCCTGCGCAGCGCGGCAACGGTCGCCAGCGCCCGCGGCTACCGCTACTTCGTGATCCTGCAGACAGCCAGCGATGACGACGCCTACATGATCGGACTGCTGCCGGCGCGGGATACGGACTTCGGGGAGCGATTCGGCGACCGCTTCGCCAGGCTGTCTCGCGACGGAGTCCTCGACGCGCAGCAGCTCGGGCCGCTCGACGTCAAGTAGCACAGATCGGAAGGAAGATCCGGTATCAGGCCTTTGACATCAGATCGACATGGGGGATCTGAAGCTCAGGGCTGCAACGTCTCGATGTAGGCGACGACGTCACGCACGGCCTGCTCGTCGGGCAGGCCCTTGGCGAAATTGCTCATCAGCTGTCCGTACTGGTCATTCTCATGCGTGCCGCGTAAACCAGCACGGAAGTTGAACAGCTGCCTGCGCAGGTACTCGGGATGCTGGCCTGCCAGCCTGGGTGCACCCTGCGCCGGCGTGCCCTGAGCCTTTTCGCCGTGGCAACTCTGGCAAATCATGAAATGCGTTTTACCTTTCTGCGCATCGCCTTCTTGCGCCGCCGCCCATGCGGGCGAGCCGGCCAGTAGACCGAGCGAGACCACGAGAACTGTTACTCGCATTGTCTGCTTCCTGTATGAGGCTTCGGGCGCTGCGAACGCAGCCGCACCGCAACCACGCCGCCGGGCGGGCGCAAGATGCGCGGCAGGGGTGCCGCGCATCCGGCCGTTTCGCGGCCGCTACCTGTGGCGATCGTGGTTGAACACCATGTCGCTGCCAGGCGCTGCCTTGTGGCAGGCGATGCAGCCCGCGGGCTTGCCTTTCGCAACCCGCCCGGCCAGCTGCATCCCCGCGGGATTCTTGTCCAGGGTACCGTCCGCCAGGTACTTGGCCCAGAACCAGTCGTTATTGTCACTGTCATAACCGCGCTCGCGCTTGTACATGACCGTAACGGCTTTGAGAAACGCGCCCGGGTTCGTCGCAACGCTGGCGGTGCTGACGTTGTCGCCGCCGTAGTTGCGTTTCACGATGGCAACGCCTCGGTGTCCACCGACCTTTACCGGCCCCTCGATGGTGTCCAGCACCGCCCCGTGCGGGTGCTGGCCTTTGTAAGGTTTGGACATCACGGCGTTGTCACCCAGCATGCCGGCTGCCTGCAGCGCTTTCCACAACTGCCCGGCGTATTGCACGCTGTCGTTGCCGCCGAACGGCATCGAGGATTCCGCCATCATCTTGCCGCCGCCGCAGGCGCCGAGCGCGAGGCCGGCAACGATGAGCAGAGTGCTTCGAACGAGTCTCATACCATTCCCCTCTTGTTCGTACATGGGTTTTTTCGCCGCCGGAGCGGTCCTACCTGTGACTGCGCAGCGGCGCATTCGTTCCAGCCGGCGCCGGCATTGGTGGCCGCATCGGCCGCCGCAACGGAGCGTATTTGCACACACCCGGAGCGTGCGCTTTCTCACTTTCGTCAGCGGCTTGACGGGTTAACGTGATAAAAAAGTTTAAGAGACGGAAATCGCGCGCCGATACGTTTGAGCAGGCGTAGCGGCACGATCGCTTCGCAACGGGACGGACCCGCGAGGACCGGCCGGGCGGCACGGGACGGAAACGGAGACGTCATAAATCTGTCGTAATTGCGCAGGAGACGTTAGTGAAATGTTGATGTGTTGTTCACGAACATTTTGTAACTAACTGATTGACATATATATTTATTCTGGCGTTATTATTGCATGAGTTGATAGGCCGGGGCTCCCGGCGAGAGTAGATCGACAAGCGAGGCTGATGTGGAAAACACCACCATAGCATGGGGCGCAGCGGCGCTGCTGGTGCTGGCGAGCGGCAGCCCCATGGACGTCGACTCCGGTTCGAAGCTGGAAGCCGGACCGATCAACACCGACCGGATGTTGGATGTATCGGTTTCCATCCGCACCATTTCGCACGTCACCATCGACCGTTACGGCGACTCGGTGTGGGCCCCCGGGTCCGGATCGGGGCTGCTGGTCTCGGCCGAGCACTGCGAGGTCTGGACCAATCACCACGTGATCGAGAACGCAGCCGTGATCGAAGTGCTGCCGCGCGGCTGGGAAGCGGCGCATGGCATTCCGGCACGCGTGATCAATTCATCGCCGCGCACCGACGTTGCCATCCTGCAGATGGCACAATGCGACGGCATCCCGGAAGCGCAGCTCGGCGATTCGGCGAGCGCACGTCAGGGCGACGAAGTCTACGCCGTCGGCAATCCGCTGGGTAACAACCCCGACTCGATCAGCCGCGGCATCATCTCGCATCTGGAGCGCTACCTCAGCGGACCTACGCCGTACCTGCAGACCGACGCGACGATCAACCCCGGGAACTCGGGCGGGGCGCTGTTCGACCACAAGGGCGAGGTAATCGGCATCAGCACCGCCATCGCGACCAATCAGCAGGGTTCCAATACGGGCATCGGATATGCGATCCCGATCAATCGCGTGCGCGACGTCATCGCGCAGCTGCGCCTCGGACCGCCCAGCTGGGGTGACGCTGGCATCGGCGGCATCATCGCCGGCCTGACGGCCGAAGAGGCCGAGATCTTCCAGGTGCCAGCCGGCTACGGCGCGGTCAACATCACCGAATCGCCGAGCGAAGGACCGGCCGCGGACAAGCTGTTCGCGCGCGATGTCATCTACCGTATCGACAACGTCGGTGTCACCAGCCCGAGTCAGGTAAAGCGCACGGTCGGGGGCTACCCCGCCGGTGCGGTTCTGCGCTTCGACCTGGTGCGTGCCGGCAAGACCATGTCCGTGGACATCGAGCTCGCCGAGGGCTGGAAAGACGCGGACGCGCAGACCAAGCAGGCCGACGCTTACGCGGGGCTGCTCGGCATGGAGCTGGAGATGTGGGGCGAGTCGGATGACCCCGAACGGGCCAGCTTCCAGGCTCCGATCATCCGGCGCATTCACAGTAAGGGGCCTGCGCACCGCGGCTACATCGTCAGCACGCAGCGCGCGATGGGCGCCAGCGGCGGCTTCGCCATGCCCTACCTGCTGAGCGTCAGCACCGTGACGGGCGTGGTGATCGACGGCAAGTACTCGCCGGTGGACACCATCGAAGCACTCGACGGGTTTGCGAAAAACGCCTTTCAAATCGGATCGCCGCTGCTGCTCGAGATCGAGACCTGGCGCCGCAATCCGCAGAACTGGCGCGCCCCGCTGGGGCACATCACCACGGCCTTCTACCGGGTGATGCCCGCGCCGAGCGCGATCAACGCAGCCGACCACCCGGGCCGGATCGCGCAGATCGCATCCTTCGGCAGCGGCGTCTAGTGGCCTGTAACACCCGATTCGGTAGTGATTGAGTGCGTGATTCGGATTCGAGTGCAAGGCGCACCGACGAGTAATAGCCCGGTCTATTGCGAGGAGGTGCCGGATGTGTGCGAGCGGCACCCTTCGGGAACCACACAGCAATCGGATTCGAAGCGCGTGCTCAGCACTATCGAATCGGGTGTTACAGGCCGCTAGCCGGTCTTCCCGCAGCCGGCGGACGGGTTCCGCCGCACCGTGCGGAAGGTCAGGTTGATGCGCTGGGCACAGGGCCGGCGCGTCTTCGGCACGCTGTGCTGCCAGCAGCGCTGGGTGGCACCCGCCATCACCAGCACTGAGGCGTCCGGCAGCGTAAGCCGGTGCTTGAGGTTCCTGTCCTGCTTATGCCGCAAACGGAAGTCGCGCGGCGCGCCCAGACTCACCGAGGCGATCAGCGGCTCCGCGCCGAGCTCCGGCTCGTCGTCGCTGTGCCATCCCATGCCATCGCTGCCGCCGCGGTAGCGATTCACGAGCACGCTGTTGAACGTCTGCCCGCACAGTGTTTCGACCGTGTGTCTGATTGCCTGCAGACACGGCGTCCAAGCACGCGGCGCCAGGCGCAGGCCTGAGTAACCGTACTCGGCGTCGTGGTTGCCGTGCCACGCCGACAGGCGCGGCGCTTTGAGGCGCCGCCCGAACAGCTGCAGCTCGTGCTGCTCCCAGGCCGTCTCCGCCAGCAGACGCGAGAACAGCGCCGCGGCCGCCGGCCGGGTCCATACTGCCCGATACAGCGTGAGCTCGGCGTCCGGTAGCACGATCATCTCGGCCGCGGGCCCGATCTTGGCGCGGTCGTGCCTTCCCCGATCGTAACGCAGTGCTGTCGGTCGAAATGTCGGTGCGAGCATTGGCATCGCCGGACAGTGTACCCGGGGACGGCATACTTATCCCGCCCGCCCCGCGCATACGCGATTGGGAAGTGAAATGCGGGGCAAGTAGACTGCTTGCCTATGCTCGAGCTGACCCAAAGACACACGGCCGCGTTTCAGCAGCGGCTGCGCGATGCCGGCATCGCGCTTGCGCTGCTCAGCGATCAGGATTCGATCGCCTACCTGGCGGGCTTCTGGGGGTATCTGGGCGTCGAGTTCGGGCGCCCGACCCTGCTGCTGGTACCGCAGGAAGGTGCCCCGACCGTGATCACGCCGCTGCTGGAGAGCGACATGGTCTCGCGCATGACCTGGGTCGACGACGTGCGCCCCTGGGAGGACGCCGGCAGCGCGCGCTGGGAGCAGGTGCTCGCGCGGGCGCTGGACGAGGCCGGCGCGCCGCCGGCCGTCGAATCCGCGAAACTGCCGCCGCTGGTCAGTGCGTTTCTGAGCGACCGCTTCCCCGGAACGCCGCTGGCCGACGCCGGGCCGGTGCTCGGCGCACAGCGCATGCTCAAGAGCGCCGAAGAAATCAGCATCATGCGCCAGGCGGGGCAGGTCGGCATCGCAATGGTGGAGGCCGGCAAGGCGGCGCTGGCCGAGGGCGTGCCCGAGTACGAGGTGGCGCTCGCGATCATCGCCGGGGGCACGCGCAAGGCGGCCGGATTCCTCAGCGACGCGGGCTGGGACGCCTTCGTTTCCCCGACCGCGCACAACCTTCAGGTGCTGCACAGCGGTGTGGACACCTGCATGGTGCACCGGCGTTCGAATGTGAGAAGGCTGCAGCGCGGCGATCCGGTGTACATGTGCTTCTGCAACATGATCAATTTCAAACAGTACAAGCTGGGCTTCGACCGCGAATTCTTCATCGGCGAGGCGAGCGAGGCGCGCGCCCGCGTGTACGAGACCACGGTCGCCGCGCAGCTGGCCGCCCTGTCGGTCATCCGTCCCGGCGTCGCGGCGGAGGAGCCGGCGCTGGCCGCGAACGAGGTCTACCGCGGCGCCGGCTTCGCCCCCGGCTACCGGACCGGGCGGGCGATCGGCGTGTCGTTTCTGGAGGCGCCGGAGCTCAAGGAAGGCGACCGCACACCGCTGCAGGCCGGCATGACCTTCGCCGTCGATGGGGGCATCACGGTAGCCGGTGAGTTCGGCGGCCGCGTCGGCGACTCGATCGTGGTGACCGACGACGGGTTCGACTACCTGACGCCCTATCCGAAGGACCTGTGCATCGTTTGAACCACCTGGGACTGTCCCCCTCCCGACATCAAGCGAAACCACTGCGCCCAATACCGGCGGCCAGGCGACCAATCGGGTGCGGCCAACGGGGACTGTCCCCTGTCCGCTCACGCAAAACAAAGAAGGGCGACAGTCCCCGATGCGGCGCAACGGCTTCGGGAAAAGGCTCTGTAGAACGTGGAGCCGGATTGCGCTGTGGTAAGGGGACAGTCCCCGGTGGCCCGCTCAGCCTTCGCGGTTCAAGATCCGGTGCAGCGCCGCGCGGTTGCGCCTGATCTCCTCGTCACTCAGCCCTTCCACTGAGTGCGGAAACTTTATCCAGCGCTCGGTTTCGTGCAGATAGTAATCCGGCACCCGCGCGGTCTGATTGCGTGTCGGCTTGTAGTAGGGCACTGCAACGCGGATATCCCCTGGCGTGTTGCGGCGCGCTTTGTCTGCCAGGCGCGTGATCACGGCATCGATGGTGTGGCCCGTGTCGAACACGTCGTCGACGATCAGCAGCCGGTCGTCGTGCTGGATGTTCTTGACCATGTAGTTCAAGCCGTGCACGCGCACGGCCGAGCGCCCGTCGATTCCGCTGTACGAGGAGGTACGAATGGCGATGTGGTCGCAGTGCACACCGCAGAAGTCCAGCAGCTCCTGCACGGCGATGCCGATCGGCGCGCCGCCGCGCCAGATGGCGATCATGAAGCTCGGCCGGAAACCGCTCTTGAGCACCATGGCGCCGAGGCTGAACGCCTCCTCCAGCAATCCCTGCGCATTCAAGTACAGTTTTTCCGTCATGCGTGTTTACGCGCCCGGCGGCTTGGCGTACGGTCCGATTCTACCCCGATCGAGGCGATGCGACACGACACCGTGAGCGGGCAGCCGGACAAACTCTACGTGCAGGAGGAAGCGCTGCTGCTCGATGCCTACCGGCTGGGCGTGCAGGTGTTCGACAGCGGCTTTCGGCCGAGCTTCATCGTCGGTCTGTGGCGCGGCGGCAGTTCGATCGGCATCGCCGTGCAGGAGTGCCTGCAGCACCTCGGCGTCGAAACCGATCACATCGCCATCCGTACGTCTTACCGCGGCATGCAGCGCTACGCGAGCATGCTCGAGAACGCCGAGTCCGAAATCCGCGTGCACGGCACCCAGTACCTGCTGGAAACCCTGAACGCGGACGACGGGCTGCTGATCGTCGATGACGTCTACAGCTCCGGGCTCAACGTCAAAGCGGTGATCGACCGGCTCGCGCTGCGCACCAAACGCAACATGCCGCAGGACGTCCGCGTGGCGGTACCCTGGTACAAACCCGCCAACAACCGCACGGCGCGCGAGCCCGATTTCTTTCTACACACGACCGACAAGTGGCTGGTGCTGCCCTACGAGCTGAACGGGCTGAGCCTCGCCGAGATCCGGCGTCATAAACCTTTCCTGGGAC
>JAHELT010000121.1:0-12399 GCA_024644045.1 Chromatiales bacterium
GATCGCGCGCAGCAGCAGAGAACACAGCACGACCACTGCGGCGCGTCAGTCATACGAGCTCGACACCCGTAGAAGGTGGCGGTACCGTGGTGTGAAATTTCGATCCCGCCGATGCACGGGCCAGTCGTCCGGTAATTTTCGGCGGCGCTCGTGTCAAAAATAGTTCGCATCGGGCATGCTGGCTTTGCGCTTTGCGATAAATTCCTGCAACGCCTCGTCGATCGCCGGGTCGAGCCCCGGGTCCTCGTAGGCCTCCAGCAATTGCTTCCATCGGCGGTTGGCGCGCACCGCGGCATCGTTGCCACCGTCGGCCAGCCACTGCTCGTACGAGCTGTTGTCGCTGCTGGTCGACTGGTAGAAGGCGTGTTTGAAATTTGCCTGGGTGTGTTCGCTGCCGAGGAAGTGCGCGCCCGGGCCGACCTCGCTGATGGCTTGCATGGCAAACGCGTTGTCGGACAGGTCTATACCTTCGAAAAAGCGCGCGAGCTTGCCGCACAGGTCGGCGTCTATCACGGTTTTCTCGTAGCTCGTGACCAGCCCGCCCTCCAGCCACCCGGTGGCATGATTGATCAGATTGGCGCCCGCGAGCAGCGCCATGGTCAACCCGAGTGTGCCTTCCTGTTGCGACTGCGCATCCGGCAGCTTGGAGGCCGACAGCGTGCCGACGGTGTGCAGCGGTACGCCGAGGCGACGCGCCAGCTGACCGGAAGCGAGCACCATCTTCGCCGCCTCGGGCGTGCCGAAGGTGGGTGCGCCGCTTTGCATTGACATGGTGCTCGCGAAGCTGCCCATCAGGCAGGGCGCCCCCGGCCTGATCAGCTGGACGAGGCAGAGGCAGGCGAGCGCTTCGGCCAGCACCTGCGTGAGGGTTCCCGCCACGGTGCACGGACTCATCGCACCCGCCAGCGTCCACGGCGTGCAGGCGACCGGCTGATTGTGGCGTGCATAGGTCTTGAGTGCGCCGGACATGTTGGCATCCAGCACCAGTGGTGCGTTGGTGTTACTGACGCAGTACAGCACCGGGTTCTGTTCCACGAAAGCGTCACCGAACACGATCTTCGCCATCTCGACGGCATCGCCGGCCCGTTCGGCGCCGATGAACGCGCCCATGAAGGCTCGATCGGAGTAGCGGATGTGGGTGTAGAGCATGTCGAGATGGCGTTTGTTGGCCGGCATGTCCACCGGCTCGCAGACCACGCCGCCGGAGTGATGAAGCTCGGGCAGCGTCTGGTGCAGCTTCACCAGATTGCGAAAGTCCTGCAGCGTCGCATAGCGGCGGCCGCGGTCAAGGTCGGTTACGAACGGCGGCCCCCACGCCGGACACAGCACCGTATTGCGGCCGCCCAGGATGACGGTGTTGGCCGGGTTACGTGCGTGCTGAGGGAATTCGCTCGGCGCGCTCGCCTGTACGGTCTCGCGGCACATTCCCGGTTCGAAACGCGCCCGCGTGCCGTCGATGCGGGCGCCGGCGCGGCGCAGGATCTCGAGGATCTCGGGGTCGTCGCGAAACTCCATGCCCGTTTCGTCGAGCAGCCGGTCGGCGTTGCGCTCGACCAGCGCCAGCCCTTCTTCGTCGAGCACGTCGAAGGCCCCGAGTCGCCGGACGATGTAGGGAGCGCGGGGTGCGCGTTGCTCGCTTGCGGCTTTCTGACGGCCTGCCCGTCCGCCGGTTCTGCGTTTTCCGGGAGGCGCCGATGCGGGGTCGTCACCCATCGCCGGAGCGCCCGGCCGGCGCCTCCTGCGTGCCGCGCAGTCTGCGGTTACCGGCGTCGTAAGGCGGCTGCGCCAGGACCCGTCCCGCGCAACGCTCACCAACGATCGTCAGTTCGAACTCCCCGTCCGGTTGCACGTGCGGTTTCAGGTAGGCCAGCGCCAGGCGCCGCTGTGTGCGGTGCCCGAAAGTGCCGGACGTGACGATGCCGACTGCCGCGCCGTCGCGATGCAGGGGATGTGCGTAAAAAGGATCCACGTCATCGGGGCCGGTCACCTCGAGCAGAACCATGTGCCAGCGCAGGTCGGCGCGCGCCCTGGCGAGCAGCGCATCGCGTCCCACGAAATCGCGCCCCTCGGTGCGCACCAGCGGCGCCAGACCGGCTTCGAGCGGTGTGTGCTCGGTGGTCAGATCCAGCCCCCAGGCGCGATAGCCTTTCTCCAGGCGCATGCTGTTGACCGCGTAGGCGCCGAAGGGGCGGACATCGAACCGGCGCCCGGCCTCGCTCAGCGCATCGTACAGGGCCGCGAGCGTCGCCAGCGGTGCGTGCAGCTCCCAGCCCAGCTCACCCACGTAGGATACGCGCAGGGCGCGGACGGGGACACCGGCCACAGTGACCTCGGCTGCACACAGCCACGGAAAGGCGGTATCGTCGAAGGCAGCGTCGCTCAGCGACTGCAGCAGCGGGCGCGATTGCGGACCCATCACCCCGGCTATACCCATCGATTGGGTACGGTTCTCGATGGTTACGTCGGCAACACCTGCTGCGCGTGTACGTAGCAGATCTTCGTCGTGGCGCTCTGCCGCGGCGGCGCTGGTGAGGTAGAAACGATCTCCGGCGAGGCGTGCAACGCTGAACTCGGCGGCGACGCCGCCGGCCGGGGTCAATACGTGCGTGAGGCCGACTCGTCCCGGGGCCGGCGCCCGGTTCGCGCCGAGCGACTCCATGAAGGCGGCCGCGCCCGTGCCGTAGACGTCGAACTTGCTGAAGGCCGACAGGTCCGTGAGGCCTGCGCCGTGTTGCACCGTGTGGCACTCGGCGGCGACGTTCTCGAACCACCCCGGACGGCGGAACGTCAGCGCGATATCGGATGTTGGCCGGCCGGCGGCGAACCAGTTGGGCCGCTCCCAGCCGTAGGCGCAGCCGAACACCGCTCCCGCATCACGCTGGCTCTGCATCAGCGGTGTGACCCGTTGCGGCCGTCCGGCCGGGCGTTCCTCGTACGGGTAGTGCACGCCGAACTGCAGCCCGAAGCACTCGACGGCCTTGTCGAGGCGATAGCCACGATCGGCATAGCTGCCGAAGCGACGAGCATCGACCGCGAGCGCATCGTGTGGCGGCGCTCCATCGATGATCCAGTCGGCGAGAAACGCGCCCGCGCCGCCGCCTTCCATCACACCCATGCTTGAGCCGGTCAGCAGCCAGGCGTTCGGCAGCCCGAAGGCCGGGCCGATCAGCGGGTTGGCGTCCGGCGTGAACGTGATCGGGCCGTTGACCACGGTCCTGAGGCCGGCCTGCGCCAGCGCCGGGACGCGCTGCATCGCCAGCAGCATGATAGGCTCGATGCGCGCCAGGTCCGGGGGCAGCAGCTCCATGCCGAAATCGGGTGGAACGCCGTCGACCGACCAGGGTTGAGCGGCTTTCTCGTACGGACCGATGATGAAACCGTCGCGTTCCTGGCGCAGGTACCAGCTTTCTTCCGGGTCGCGGATGATCGGCAGCTCGCCGCTGTCCCGGTTCATCCGTTCGACGACCTGCGGCACGCTGTCGGTCACGACGTACTGGTGCAGTATCGGTACCACCGGCAGATCCAGGCCGAGCATGACTCCGATCTCCCGGCACCAGGTCCCGGCGGCGTTGACCACGTGCTCGGCGCGGATCTCGCCTTGCGCAGTGCCGACCAGCCACTCGCCGGAGGGCGTGCGGGTCAGCGACTCCACCGGCGTATGGCGGTACACGGATGCGCCGAGCGCCCGCGCGCCGGCGGCCATGGCGTTGGTGGCCAGGCTGGGGTCGACGTGGCCGTCGCAGGGCTCGTAGATCGCGCCGAGCAACCCGTCGGTCACGCACAGCGGGTAGATCTTGCGCAGCGCCCCGGGTGTGAGCAGGTGGAACTCGTAGCCCACAAAGCGCCCGAGGCCCTGAACGTGGCGAAACTCGTCCATGCGGTCACGGGAACGTGTCACGCGCAGAGCGCCGCAGGCATGAAACCCGGTGTCCAGGCCGGTTTCCGCGGGGAGGATGTCGCGGTACAGGCGCACCGAGGCGGCGCGCATCTCCATGATGGTCGCGTTGTGCGCGAAGTGCGTGCACAGACCGGCCGCGTGCCAGGTCGAGCCGGCCGTCAGCTCGTTTTTTTCGATCAGCACTACATCATGCCAACCGCGTTTGCTGAGATGGTAGAGCAGCGATACGCCCATGACGCCGCCACCGATTACGACTACGCGTGCGTGGGTTTTCACGACGCGGCTCAGGCGCGCATGCGCGCACCCGCCGGATCGTAGGGCGGGCGGGTCAGCGGGCGCAGCGCAAAACGCTCGCCGGCGACCTCGATCTCGTAGCGCTGGCCCTCGAGCGCTGCGTCGAGCCCGCCGCGCGTCGGCAGATACGCAAAGCACAGGCTGAGACCCGTTCGAAACCCGCGGGCGCCCGATGTGGTGCGCGCTATGCACCTGCCGTCCCGGTAGATCGGTTCGTCGTGCAGGAGCAGGGGATGGGCATCCACCACGGCGAACTGCGTCAGGCGCTTCGATTGGTCGGCGGTGCGCGCTTCGAGGAGTGCTTCGCGGCCGATGAAGCCCGAGGGTTTGTCCCAGGCGACGGTAAACGCCAGGTTCGCCTGGAGCGGCGTTTCGTCCGGGCCGATATCGTGGCCCCAATGCCGGAACCCCTTTTCCACGCGACACGCATCCAGCGCGAGGTGCCCCGCATGCATCAGCCCGAGCGGCCGGCCGGCACCGGTAAGCGCGTCGTAGACGCGCACGGCATCACCTGTCGGGACGTACAGCTCCCAGCCCAGCTCGCCGACGAAGCTGACTCGTGTTGCGCGCAGTGCAACACCGGCAAGCTCGATACGCTGCGAGGTTGCGAAAGGAAAGGCTGCGTTGCCGAAGTCACTGTTGCAGAGCCGCCGCAACAGCTTGCGAGAGGCGGGCCCCATGACCCCGAGCACCGCCTCACTCTCGGTCACGTCTGCAATCTCGGCTTGCAGGCCCAGGCGCGCAAGCTGCCGGCGCAGCCAGCGGAGGTCGCGCCAGCGCGTGGCGGCACCGCTGACGATGCGAAACGCATTCTCGCCGTCACGTGTCACGGTCACGTCAGCTTCGATGCCGCCGCGTGCATTCAAAAACTGCCCGTAGACGGTTTTGCCCGCGGGGACGTCCGTATCGCCGCTGCACAGCTGTTGCAGGAAGGCAAGCGCATCGCTCCCGGTCACGTCGAACTTGGCAAACGGGGTCAGCTCGAAGAGTCCCACGGCGTCGCGTACCGTACAGGCTTCGCGTTCGGCTATCGGCCACCAGGGCTGCGCATCGTAGCTGTGAGGCAGCGTCCGCTCGGCCTGATCGGCGGCATACCACAACGGGCGTTCCCACCCGGCCGGCGCGCCGAACACAGCGCCCGCCTTACGCCAGCGCTCGTGCAACGGCGAACGGATCAGATCACGGCCGGCGCCCGGCTGCTTCAGCGGCCAGTGCATGGCGAACACATCGGCGACCGCTTCGCGCATGCGGGCCGTGAGATAGTCTCGCGTGCAGTGGCGGTGATCGAATCTGGCAACGTCGATCTCCCACAGGTCCATCGGCGGCGCACCGCTCGCCACCCACTGCGCCAGCGCTCTGCCAATGCCGGCGGACGACATCATGCCGGTCGAGTTCATACCCGCCGCCACGAAAAAGTTGCGCACGAACGGTGATTCACCGAGCAGCTGTCGCGAGTCCGGCGTGAACGTTTCCGGGCCGTTCATGAAATGCGCAATGCCGGCCTCGTTCAGCATCGGCACGCGTTCCAGGCCGGCGCGCATGAACGGTGCGAACTGA
Source organism: Chromatiales bacterium (assembly GCA_024644045.1). Classification (GTDB taxonomy): domain Bacteria; phylum Pseudomonadota; class Gammaproteobacteria; order JAHELT01; family JAHELT01; genus JAHELT01. The sequence goes on from JAHELT010000121.1 coordinate 5,750, forward strand.
TCCCAGTCCTCGGACAGCACCAGGAACGGATGCTCGCTGTCGGCGCCTTGCGCATCCCACACTTTCGCTTCCGCCTCGAAGCCGCCGAGCACCAGCTTTCCGGCGTCGCCCTTGACGTAAATGCCGCCGTCGAGATCGCGCAGCACGGGGAACGGGTCGGGCAGTCCGTTGATTACCTCGGTGACGACGTACATGTGCTCAACGGCCTGCAGCGGGAGCGGCACGCCGGCCAGCGCGGCGACAGCGGGCGCCCATGCGCCGGCACAGTTGACCAGCTTCTCACAGCGAACGTGCTCGCCGCTGGACAGGTTGATACCGTGCACGGCGCCGTTCCGCATGTCGACCCCCACGCAGGCTTCACCCTCACGGATCTCGACGCCGCCGGCGCGCGCGCCTTTCGCATAGGCCATGCACACGTCGACCGGGTTGGCCTGTCCGTCCTGGGCCACGTAAAGGCCGCCCACCAGTCCCGCGGCGTCCACACAGGGTTCGCGTGCGGCGATTTCCCCGGCGCTCAGCGTTTCGACGTCGAGCCCGCAGATCTCGCCCATGGCGGCGATCCTTCGCAGCTCCCGCATTCGCGCGGGCTCACGCGCCAGCCAGTAGCCGCCCGTGCGGCGAAATCCTGTGCTCTGGCCGGTTTCTGCTTCGAGCGCCGGGAACAGCTCGCAGGCATAGGCTGCAATGCGCGTCATGTTCATGCTCGCGCGCAACGGGCCGACGATACCCGCCGCGTGCCAGGAGGTGCCGCTGGTGAGCCGATTGCGCTCCACGAGCAGTACCTCGTCGACCCCGAGTCGCGCCAGGTGATAGGCAACGCTCAGCCCGACAACGCCGCCGCCCACGATGACGATCCGGCTGCTGGTGCTCAAGCGCGCACTACGCACGGCCGCGTGGCCGGCGATCGTTCCGTGCGCCCGCTGCCGGCGACGGCTGGATGATAGATGAACACACTGGACCGCATTGGTGGCTCCGGCATCAGCCTTGTCTGGCAAGAACTACGGCGCTGCGGCAGTGTATCATCGACACTGCGTGCGGGACCCGCTTCAATAGGCCGCGCAAAACTCCGTGGAACTGCGAAACATGAACCACACCAACGGGACTACGCCGCGTCGCAGCGAGGTCGACTGGTCGACCGAGGCGATCGTCGCCCGCCGTGAGAAGTACTACTCGCCGACTCAGCGCCGGTTCGTCCCTTATCGGACGCCGCTGATTTTTCAGCGCGGGCAGGGCCAGTATCTGTGGGACGAGAAGGGCGCCCGGTATATCGACCTGCTGGGGATGAATCTGTGCATCTCGGTTGGTCATGCGCACCCGCGGGTCGTCGAGGCAGCGCGGGAACAGATGGGCGAGCTGACCCACTGCACGACCATGTTCTATCACCCGGTGCCCGCGCACTACGCCGAAGAGCTGACTGCAACCATGCCGGCCGGGCACGACTGGGTGGTGCATTTCACCAACAGCGGTGCCGAGGCGGCCGACCTCGCCCTGCTGATGGCCCGCCGGTATACCGGAAACATCAGCATGCTGGCGCTGCGCACGAGCTATCACGGGGCGACCTTCGGTGCACAGGCGATGACCGGTATCAGCAACTTTCGTCACGCCGTGCCGCAGCTCGGTGGCGTGTCCTTTGTCGCCGAGCCGAACCAGTACCGCGGCCTGTTCGGCGAAGGCGTCGAGCCCTACCTGAACGAGCTCGAGCGCGAAATTCACACCTCCACCAGCGGCAGGCTGGCGGGCATGATCGTCGAACCGGTGCAGGGCTACGGCGGAATCGTGCCGCTGCCGGAGGGCTACATAGCCGGCGCGTTCGAGCGCGTACGCGCCGCCGGGGGGCTCGGCATTGTTGACGAGGTGCAGTCGGGTGTGGGTCGCACCGGCGATCACTTCTGGTGTTTCGAGGCCCACGACGTGGTGCCCGACATCGTCATCATGGCCAAGGGCATCGGAAACGGCATCCCGCTGGGTGCAGTGGTTGCGAAACGGGAGGTCGCCGAGGCCATGAGCGACAAGTTTCTGTTTCACACCTACGGCGCGAACCCGGTTGCCTGCGCCGCAGGGCGCGCCGTGTTGCAGGTAATACGCGACGAGCAACTGCAGGAGAACGCGCGCAAGGTCGGCGCCGACTTGAAAAAACGCCTGCTGGAACTGCAGAACAAGCACGAAGCGATCGGCGACGTGCGGGGCAGGGGACTGATGCTTGCGATCGAGCTGGTCAAGGACCGCCGCACCAAAGAGCCGGACCCGGAGACGACGGCGCGCGTGTTCGAGCGAACCCGTGAGCACGGCCTGGTGGCCAGCAAGTCCGGGCCCCACCGCAGCGTGATCCGCATGTGCCCGCCGTTGTGCCTGTCAACGGCGGATGTGGACGAAGTGGTAGAGCGTTTCGACCGGAGTTTCGCCGCCCGCTGAAGGCGCCAGTGCAAGCGACCGGGAACCCAGCGCGGCTGCAGGGCGAAGTGACACCGAAGATACGCGGGCTCTGCGTGCGTCGGTAAAACTCGAACAGAGTGCCGAGGCCCCGCTGAAGTCGCCGACGAAAGGAACACACACTTCCGCCGTAACGACGTCACCCGGACCCGCGGACGACTCGTCGAAAAAAAACAACGCGAGAGAGGGACGGAACCTCTATACGGTTCGGCGTTCGATGATCAGTGCGTCCCTCTCTTTCCGTACTGCACCGCCGCGTGATCTGACGAAGGTGGGCCGGCGGATGCCGTCACGCCGCTTGTCACGTAAGCGGTAGTTGCCACATTCCGTACAGCACCAACCACCAGAAGAAAGCCGCTGGTGGAATTGCGACGGCGACAGCTATCCAGAATAGTGGATCTGCCGGGTTCGCTGGTTGTTCGCGGTCGGATTCCACGTGACGCCCGCGAACGAGTCGCAGCGTGTTTCGTGGCGGTTCTTTTTGTTCCTGGCGCGGGATCGGTTCGGCTAACATGTGCGAGTTCCTCCATGGTTACTGCGCATGCTGTTATGCAGCAAGAGCACGGCGAGTAATGTCGAGTCCCGCACAGTTTCGGGATCAGAGCACGTCCCGGCCCGGCGCGAAGCAGGGAAACAGGATACGGGTCACGTTTTGCGGAGAGCCTGAACCAGAAACACCGTGCTGGCGGTTGACAACACGGCCAGGCGCGGCTGAGGCGCTTTTTGGGGCGGGAGCTCCGACGTGGGATAACCACCCCACAAGGTGTCCCCCGTAGGGTTGTAGCGACAATTCGGCTTTTGAAGGTACGCTCAACTCATCACGGAGGATTCGGCGTCAAACACAGCCGTGGCAACCAACAGCGACGCCCGTTATGCTTCCTGTTATTAAGTGTGACTCAGGAATGGATCGGGCTAAGGGAGGTGTTCCTTGACTTCGTATCGATTAGACGGTTCGATGACTTCTCGGAAACGTGCCCGCGTAACGGCTACTAAGCGTGATCGGATTTGAGAAGTATGCAGATGGCAGTATTAGACGTTCTCGGCACTATTGTCTGGACCGGACGATGATGCACACGGTTGGATGGTTGACCTTGTTGCTGTTTCTGGCAGCGTGCGGTGGTGGGGGCGTTGAAAATGCACCGGGCGACGCTGGTGACCCCGGTGTCAGTGATCCCGGCGACCCCGGTGGCGGTGGCGAAATCAAAGCCGGAGACGAAGACAGCGACGGAATGGCCGATGAATGGGAGCTGACCTTCGCACTCGATCCGAACGACAGCGCGGACGCCGCCCAGGACCCCGATGTCGACGGCTTCACCAATCTGGAGGAATACCAGGCTGGCACCGACCCCACCGACGGGACCGACGGCAGGCCGCCAATCGAAAGTGTGTTGCGCGGTCCCTATCTGCAGCAGGGAACGCCTGAGACACTGCTGGTCAAATGGCGTACCGACTACCCGACCACGGCGGGCGTTTACTTTGGCCTTACACCGCAGGCCCTGGAACTGGAAAGCCTGGTTGATACGCCTGCTACCGAGCACACAGTGATGCTCACGAGCCTGCAACCGGATACAACCTACTATTACAGGATCGGTAACTACTACCGTCCGTTGGTCGGCGCCGATGGCCCTCATTCGGTTTTAACGCCGCCGGTCTCGGGAAGCAGTAAGCCGACGCGCATCTGGGTGATCGGTGACTCCGGGACGGCGAATCAGAACGCTGCCGCAGTGCGCGATGCGTTCAAAACGTATTCCGGTCCTCGCTATGCCGATCTTTGGTTGATGCTCGGCGATAACGCCTATTCGGACGGAGAGGATCGTGAGTATCAGGAAGCTGTTTTCGACATGTACCCCGAACTGCTTCGCCGGGTCGTACTGTGGCCGACCCTCGGCAACCATGATGGCCGTACGGCAGACTCCGATCTGCAGCGCGGTCCGTACTACGACATTTTTGCGCTGCCCACCAATGGCGAGGCGGGCGGCGTCGCCTCGGGCACCGAAGCGTACTATTCGTTCGACTACGCTAACATTCACTTCGTTTGCCTGGAGTCCTATGAGACCGATCGTTCACCGGGCGGCGCAATGCTTACGTGGCTGGAAAACGATCTGGCAGCCACGGACAAACCCTGGCTCATCGCTTTCTGGCACCATCCGCCTTATAGCAAAGGGTCGCATGATTCCGACAGCGAGTCGCGCCTCGTTGATATGCGGGAAAACGCACTGCCGATACTCGAAGCGTACGGGGTGGACCTGGTGCTGTCCGGACACAGCCACTCCTATGAACGCTCGTTTTTTATCAACGGGCACTACGGCCAATCCGACACCTTGCAGGCGTCGATGATTCTCGACGGTGGTGATGGCCGCGAGAGCAGTGACGGTCCGTATCAAAAGCCCATGGGCGCCGGTGTGCCCAACGCTGGTGCAGTGTATGCGGTCGCCGGCAGCTCCGGCAAAACGAGCGGCGGTTCGCTCGATCACCCGGTCATGATCGTGTCGCTGAACACACTCGGCTCGATAGTGCTGGATATAGCCGGTAATCGTCTCGAAGCGGTGTTCATCGACGACGCTGGATCGGTGCAGGACCAGTTCAGCATGGTCAAATCGCCGTGAGACTGCCCGTGCGAAGGCTCGGCACTTTGTGCGTGCTGGTGCTGGTGCTGGTGTGTGCCGCCGCATCGCCGCGAGCTCAGGCGCATAGCGAGATCAGCGTACGTCTTTCGAACGTGGACAAACGTTTTGCCGACCGTCCCAGTGACGTCGGTCTTTTACTAAAACGCGCCCAACTCTATCGGGCCCATGGGCGCTGGACAGCCGCTTTGCAGGACTACCAGCGCCTGCGGCAGTTGGCGCCGGACTTGCCAGAGAACGACTTCTACTTGGGCCGCGCGTGGCTCGAAACCGGTCACCCTGCACTTGCACTGCCGCTGTTGGATCGATTCCTGAAAACTGATTCAATGCATGCGCGTGCCTTGATCGTGCGCGCTCGCGCAGCGCAGCAGTTGAACAACAGTCTGGCGGCGGCCGATGATCTCGCGCGAGCGCTCAAGCACCTCGCCGATCCGACGCCGGAGTTGTATCTGCGGCGGGCGAAATTGCTGGTGGATGAGGGACCCGGCTACGTGGAGGACGGTTTGCGTGCACTGGACGAGGGCATCGCCCGTTTCGGTCCACTGGTAACCCTGGTGGAGTTCGCGGTCGCAGTGGAAACTGACCGGCGGCACTACGCCGCCGCGTTGAGGCGCATCGAGACACTGCCGGCCAGGCTTCAAGACTCACCTCGATGGCTGGCGCGGCGCGGCGACGTCCAGACTAAAGCCAGGCGGTTCGCGGCAGCCGGCGACAGTTACACGACCGCGCTGGCGGCCATGGCCGCGCTGCCTCGCCAGCGTCGCCAGGTGAAAGCGATGGCGAAGCTCGAGGCGCATCTGGTTGCCGCGCTCGAGTCTCTAGCGACTGTCACCCCTCGTCAGTAGTCAGCCCACGGCCTGAAGCAGGCACGACGCTTCACCGCCACGAACTGTCGACGGTCCGATTCGGTACCGCAGGGAGGAGAATATTCCTTGCGTTTGGGTTGATTTATTCTACAGTGACGACGCGAAAACTCTTGCAGCAGCCTCTGGTAACAATGGGGAAGTAGTATGCAGCTACGGCAACACACGCGGCGGGTCGGGCACCTGGGGCCTTGGCAATGACGATACGGGCTCAGGTTTTCGCAGGGCTTACATTCACTGTGGTTTCTCATGGGCTGGCATCGGTGGCCACCGGCAGCACCGATGAGCCGGCGGTCTTCGAAACCGCCAGCGTTCGCTTCGAGCAGAATGTGACCGATGAAGATGTCGAAGTAGTGTTCGAGGTCACGGGCGGAGATGAGGGACTGGCGAAGCTCACAGTGGTTTCGCCGGACGGCCGCACGGTGGCCGACTTCAGGGCGCCCGATGGCACGATGGGTATTCGCAGCTTCAAGTTCGAGTCGCCAGAACCCCGGGACGTCGAAGGACTGAAACGGGCGTACCCGCAAGGCACCTACACCTTCGCCGGTAAGAACGTGCTGGGTGTGGAGCTCCGAGCACAGGCCGACCTGCATCACGCATTGCCCGCGCCGGCATCGTTTCGGCAACCCCGGCCGGGTGCCACCGGTGTCAGCACGCGGGACCTGGAGATTGCCTGGTCACCGGTCGCTGAAGCCGTAGCCTACATCGTCGAGCTCGAGCAGGAGGAGCTGAA
>JAHELT010000121.1:12409-16219 GCA_024644045.1 Chromatiales bacterium
GCCGCAGAGCACGCTGGTTCCGGGTGTAGAGTACAAGGTGTCGATCGCCACCGTGTCATCGGTGGGTAACATCTCGGTCGTGGAGACAACGTTCACGACGTCCGAGTAAGCTGTCGCGATCTCCGCCTGTTGCAGAAGCGGCAGTTGCCCCGTGGCCGGAATCCCGCTGGGATTCCGGCCTTTCGGTCTACCGTGTCGGGGCGGGTTCGTCTACCGTAGCAGTTGAGCGTAATCCAGCATCGCTTCCGTCCATGAAGCAACACAGAACCAGAAAACCGGCACTGAAAGCCATCAATCCGATCATGAGTGTCGTCAGCATTGTCTTGCTCCTTCTATCTCATCATGGTGATGCACAGCTTAGCGAACGCTGCCTGAACCCAGCATGAACCTGGATTTAAGCTGCCGTTAACGTTCGCCTGCCTCTTATCCACGCTAAACCCGCTCCAGATCGCGTGCGGTCCGGTATTCACAGACGTGTGCAGAGCGAGACCTGAATAACGCGCTGGGACGCGTTCACCCGGGGCGGAGAGGCCTCCGCGTAGCCGTTGAGCCCACTATAATCAGTTGGTTGGGGTGCCAGTGCGCGCGCAGGCATGATAACGAGGCAACCTGAACGGCGGCTTAAATCCAGGTTCATGCTGGGTTCAGGCGGCAGTTGCTAAGTTGCGCAACATTCTGGCCCGAACGGGCCGCTATGACGAGTAATGAAACAATGTTAACGATACTGATGGTCGGGTTAATGTCTCTCGGTGCCGGTTTTCTGGTTCTGTGCTGCTTCCTGGACAGAACCGAGGTTGGATTGACCTCGGCACAGACCGGTGGCCAAAGCCAAGGCGTTACTGAACTGGATGGCTGCGATCATCGACAAGTGGCGCGAGTGAGGGAGGTTCGTCACGAACCCGGTGAAAAGGCTGCTTGAGTAATGTGTCTTGTCTCGGAGGCCCCTTGTTGCGCGAGAGAGCCGAACCTGGGATTCAAAGCCCGGCTGGATACTGCCCTGAGGCATGCTGGGCGATATCTCGGTCGGGGATACGACGTTCGCGAATACCGAGTAACGTCCGATAACGCGTTGACACCTCGATCTGCAGGAGACGTTGTTGTGTCACGGCCGGAATCCCTCGCCCTCAATCGGGGCGGGGATCCCGGCCTTCCTGTCTTCCACGCTACTGTTCTGCCAGACCCAGGTCGAGCTGGCGCTGCGAGCGTGCCCCGAACACCAGGTACAACGCCGGCAGAACGAACAATGTCACCAAGGTCGAGGCAATGAGGCCACCAACGATGACTATGGCGGTCGGCTCCACGATCTCCAGACCCGCAATCGGTCCGACGACCATGATCGGCAACAGCGCAGCAATGATCGCTCCGGAGCTGGCTGTAATCGCCGCGAAGCGTTCGCGTGCGCCACGCACCACGAGGTCGAGCCCGAATGGCACACCTTCTTGTGCTTCCAGTTGCTGATAGTGCGTAATGAGCAGAATGCCGTTGCGGGCGGCAATACCGATCACCGCGAAGAACCCGACGATGGAGCCCAGCGAGACGTCATCGCCGCTCAGCAATACGGCGATCACTCCACCGGCAGCCGAGGCTGGAATTGCCAGAAAGCCGATCGCCGCCAGCCCCCAGCTACGGAAGCAGGCCTGCAGCAGCAGGAAGATGCCGACCAGCGCCGCGATCGCCACGCCGACTGTACGCTTCTGCGCGTCCTGGCGCTCGAAGTAGTCGCCGAGCAGCTCCGCATGATACTCCAGCGGGAAGTCCACCGTTGTGAGCTTTTCTTCGACGTCCTGGGTCACGGAACCGAGGTCACGATCCGCCGCGTCCGATAGGTTGGCGACGACATCGATGTAGGTATGGGCAAAGGTCGCCTTGATGCTGGTGGGAACCGGCACTATGCTCACATCGGCGACCTCGTCCAGACGCACGCGGTGCCGATCCGACTTCTCAACCAGCACGTTCTTCAGATCGTTGAGACTGCGGCGCGCTTCCGGAGCGCTCCACACGCGCACATCGAAGATCTTCTGGTCTTCGTACAGGAAACCGACGTTCAGCCCTGCGAACACGGTGGCGGCCGAACGCCGCACTTCGCCGGGCTTGACGCCCGCCTCGTGGGCCTTGTCGAGGTCGACGCGGACGCGTATCTGAGGCGCTTCCACGTCGCCGACGACGCGCAGGTCGACCAGTCCGTCGATCCCGGAAAGGGACTCGCGGACTTCTTCGCCCTTTTGCCGCAGTATTTCACGATCCTGGCCGAAGATACGCACCACGATCGGCGAGCCGGCACCGGTGAACGCCTCGCTGACGGTGTCGCGCAGGTAGGTCTGCACACTGCGGTCGACGCCTGGATAGCCGTCGACCACCCGGCGAACGGCATCCACCATGTCGTCGTGTTCGGCGTCATCGTTCAGCCCGACCCAGATCTGGGCAGAATTGATGCCGACTATTTGATCACCGGAGGTCGCGCGCCCGATATGCGCACTCACGTTGCGCACTCCGGACAGCCCCTCGAGCTCTCGGCTCACTCGGGACGTGACGCGGTAAGTCTCGCCGTACGACGTGCCCGGTGGTGTATTCCAGTCCACCACCACATCACGTTCCTCCAGGGCCGGGAGCAGCGACTGCCCGAGCAGTGGCCAGGTCACGGCACCGACTGCCAGCAACGCGGCCCCGGCAATCAGCCCCGTCTTCGGCGCCTTCATCAGGCGGCCAAGCAGGGCGTCGTAGCCCCTGCGCAACGATGCTGCGATCGGGGATTCGCCAACCTGTTCCGGCGTCGTCCTGCCGAAGAACGCCAGGCTCAGCGCAGGCGTCAGACTCAGCCCCACCACCAGCGAGGCCGCCACCGCCAGTACATAGGCCACGGCCAGCGGTTCGAAGAACGCGCCGGCCGCCCCGCCCATGAAAAAGATGGGCGTGACCGCCAGCAGTACGATCAGCGCCGCATAGACCGTGGCGCTGCGTGTCTCCAGGGTCGTCCGGAAGACGATCTGCGCTACCGAAGGCCCGCCTTCCTGGCGTTCGTGCAAGCGCCGCATGATCTTTTCGACACCGACGACAGCGTCGTCGATGACCACGCCCAGGGCGATGACCAGACCGGCAAGCACCATCGTATTGAGTGTCGCCTCCGTGAAGCTGAGAACCCCGATCGCCGTCAACAGCGCGACCGGGATCGACACGATACTGATCAATGCGGCCCGGAAGTTGAACAGAAAGGCTCCGATCACGAGCACGGCCAGAATAGCGCCGATGAGAATCGCGCCTGTTAGATTCGATATCGACGTTTCGATATAGGTCGCCAGGCGGAAAACGTCCGTGTTGAGGTTGACACCGGGAAGGCCGCGGGCCAGATCAGCCATTACTTGCTCGACTGCGCGCGTGACCTCCAGCGTATTGGCAGACGGGAACTTCTCGATGACCATGAGCAGGCCGGTCCCGCCGTTGACATAAGCATCGCCAATCAACTGTGGGTGGGCGTACGTGATCTCGGCGACATCGCCGAGCGCCATCCTCTTGCCTGACGACAGCACGTGCTGCGGCGTGACAGCCACTTTCGCCATATCCTCGGGCTCGACAATGGGCATCTTGTGGAAAACGCCGATGCGCTGGTTGTGGTTGTCGATCCACCCGCCGGTGCCCGGCGTGGAACCGCGCAGGAACGACAACGGCGTGATCCACAACGCGTCGCCCGCAGCCTCGATGACTTCGTCCTGGATCACACGCGCCTCGCGCAACCGTTCACTGTGGACGTGAACCTGCATTTCGCGCAGGCGCTGACCCCAGATGGCCACGTTCGCCACGCCGGGGACACCCAGC
>JAHELT010000122.1 GCA_024644045.1 Chromatiales bacterium
GAGGACAAGGCCGGGCAGATCCTCGAGGAAGGTATCAACGAAGCCGGTGCGTTCTCCTCCTGGCTGGCGGCTGCCAGCGCCTACAGCACGCACGGCGTGAACATGATCCCGTTCTACATCTTCTACTCCATGTTCGGCTTTCAGCGTATCGGCGACCTGGCGTGGGCCGGCGGCGACATGCAGGCGCGCGGCTTCCTGGTCGGCGGCACCGCCGGGCGCACCACGATCAACGGCGAGGGGCTGCAGCATCAGGACGGCCACAGTCACCTGATAGCCGGCTCGATCCCGAACTGCAGGGCGTACGACCCGTGCTTCGCCTACGAGATGGCGGTGATCATCCACGACGGCATGAAGCGCATGGTGCAGAACCAGGAGAACGTGTTCTATTACATCACCGCGATGAACGAGAACTACCGCCAGCCGGCGATGCTCAAGGGCGCCGAGGAAGGCATCGTCAAGGGCATGCACCTGATCCGCGAGGCCGAGGTGAAGGGCACCGATACGCCGCGCGCGCAGCTGCTCGGCAGCGGCACCATCCTGCGCGAGGTGATCGCGGCCGCGGACATGCTCGAGGAGGATTTCGGGGTGGTGTGCGACATCTGGAGCGTCACCAGCTTCAACGAGCTGCGTCGCGAAGGGCTCGAGGTCGAGCGCTGGAATCTGCTGCACCCCGACGAGACCCCGCGCCTGAGCTACGCCGAGCAGTGCCTGGCCGGCGCCGAGATGCCGATCATCGCGGCCACCGACTACGTCAAGAGCTACGCCGATCAGATCCGGCAGTTCATCGACGGCGACTACCGCGTGCTGGGCACCGACGGGTTCGGCCGTTCGGACACGCGTGAGCGGCTGCGCTGGTTCTTCGAGGTGGACAGAAACTTCATCGCCTACACCACGATCAAAGCGCTGGCCGATGGCGGGGTGCTCGGCAACGACAAGGTCACCGCGGCACGAACCCAGTACGCCATCGATCCCGACAAGCCGAATCCGGTTTCGGTCTGACGACGGAGTTCCCATGTCACTACAAGAAGTGCGCGTTCCCGACATCGGCGATTTCACCGATGTGGAAGTCATCGAGATCCTGGTGTCGCCCGGCGACACGGTGGCCGCCGAGGACTCCCTGATCACGCTGGAATCGGACAAGGCATCGATGGAGATTCCGGCCCCGGCCGCCGGCACCATCCGCGATCTGAAAATCCAGCTCGGCGACAAGCTCTCCGAGGGCGACGTGATCGCCCTGATGGAAAGCGGCGAAGTCGCAGAGGCCGCCGCCAACGAGAACGGCGCCGGTGACGACACGCAGGCGACCGCGCCCGCGGCGCTCGCACCGTCCCCGGCCACCGATGGCGGCGAGGCCAAGGGCAGCTACGACGTGCAGGTACCCGACATCGGCGACTTCACCGACGTCGAAGTCATCGAGCTGCTGGTGCAGCAGGGCGACCAGGTGCAGATCGACGACTCGCTGATCACACTGGAATCCGACAAGGCATCGATGGAAATACCCGCGCCGCGCGCCGGCACCGTCAAGAAGCTGCATGTGGGCGTCGGCGACAAGGTCTCCGAAGGCCACCTGATCGTGACCCTGGCAGTGCCGCTCAGCGAGGGCGGCGAGGCCGCGAAGCCGGCCGCAGCCGCACAGGCATCCGCGGCAGCTGCACCCCGCCCCGCGCCCGAGCCGGCGCCGGAAGCGGCGCCCGGGCCGGACACCGCAGCCGAGGGCAGCGGCCCTCGCGCATCGCCGACCGCGCACATCAGCGACAGCGAGTTCCGCAAGGCCCACGCCAGTCCCGCCGTGCGGCGCTTCGCACGCGAGCTGGGTGCCGAGCTGTCGCTGGTCAAGGGCAGCGGGCCCAAGGGGCGCATTCTCAAAGACGACGTCAAGGCCTTCGTCAAGCAGACGCTCACCGGCAGCGGGGCGGCTTACGGCGGCGTCAGCCAGGGCGCGGGCGACGGCGGGATGGGCATCCCGCGTATGCCGGAAATCGATTTCGCCAAGTGGGGCGAGACGGAGGTCCGCGAGCTCAAGCGCATCAAGAAACTCTCGGGCGCGAACCTGCACCGTGCCTGGCTGAACGTCCCGCACGTCACGCATCACGACGAAGCGGACGTCACCGAGCTGGAAGCCTTCCGCCAGGCGTTGAAGAAGGAAGCCGAGCAGAAGGGCGTGCGTGTCACGGCGCTGACATTCGTGATCAAGGCGCTGGCCAAGACGCTGCGCGAGTTCCCGGACGTCAACGCATCGCTCGCGCCGGACGGCGCGAGCCTGATCCTGAAAAAGTACTACCACGTCGGCATCGCGGTGGACACGCCGAAGGGTCTGGTGGTGCCCGTGTTGCGCGACGTGGATCGCAAGACGGTGTTCGAGCTGGCGGCCGACATGGCGGATATCAGCGCGCGAGCGCGCGACGGCAAGCTCAAACCGGACGAGATGCAGGGCGGGTGCATGAGCATTTCCAATCTGGGCGGGATCGGCGGCACGGCGTTCACGCCGATCGTCAACGCGCCCGAGGTCGCGATCCTGGGTCTGGCGCGCGCGCGCATGACCCCCGTCTGGAACGGCAAGGAGTTCGCACCGCGGCTCATGCAACCGCTGGACCTGTCTTACGATCATCGCGTCGTGGACGGCGCGGAGGCCGCACGCTTCGTTGCGTTTCTGGCCGCGCTGCTCGGCGATCTGCGGCGCATACTGCTCTGAGCCACGTGATCGAAGCACGCCCGCATTGCGCGTGAATACTGCCTGCGTGCGCGCTTCGCAGCGCGGATCACGCCGCAGCGTCGCCCACCACCGCTAACGAGGAACCGAGTCACCGACCATGGCAAACGTAATAACAATCGAGGTACCGGATATCGGCGATTTTCAGGACGTCGAGGTCATCGAGGTGCTGGTGCAGCCGGGCGAGGCGATCGAGGCCGAGGCGTCCCTGATCACGCTCGAGTCGGACAAGGCGTCGATGGAAATACCGGCGCCGCAGGCGGGGACCATCGGCGAGCTGCTGGTCAAGGTCGGTGACCGGGTGTCGCAGGGTTCACCCATCGCAACCCTGCAGCCCGCCGACGCGCCGGCGCCGGCCGGGACTGACGCGGCGCCCGCCCCGAGCGCCCGCGAAAGCGCACCGGCGAAGTCGGACAACGGGCCCGCCGCGTCCACCCGCGCCGGTGCTCCCTCGAGCGCCGGCACGGCCGATCTGCAGGCGGATGTCGTGGTGCTGGGGTCCGGTCCCGGCGGCTACACGGCCGCTTTCCGCGCCGCGGACCTGGGGCTGAAAACCGTGCTGGTGGAACGCTATGCGGCCCTCGGCGGCGTATGCCTGAACGTGGGCTGCATCCCGTCCAAGGCGCTGCTCCACGTGGCGGAGGTCATCGACGAGACGGGGAGCATGGCCGAGCACGGTGTCAGCTTCACGCCGCCGCAGATCGACGTAGACAAGCTGCGCGGCTTCAAGGAAAAGGTCATCGGCCAGCTCACCGGCGGACTCGCGGGGCTCGCCAGGCAGCGCAAGGTCACGGTGGTGCAAGGCACCGGTACTTTCGCCTCGCCGAAACAGCTGACCGTCGAGAGCGCGGACGGCAAGCAGACCATCGCGTTCCGCAATGCGATCATCGCCGCCGGCTCGCAGGCGAGCCGCATTCCCGGCCTGCCGTACGACGACCCCCGCGTGCTCGACTCCACCAGCGCGCTCGAGCTGCAGGACATCCCCGGGCGCATGCTGGTGATCGGCGGCGGCATCATCGGGCTGGAAATGGCCACCGTGTACGAGGCGCTCGGCAGCCGGATCACGGTGGTCGAGCTGATGGACGGCCTGATGCCCGGCACCGACCGCGATCTCGTCAAGGTCCTGCAGAAGCGCATCACCGCGCGTTACGAGAACATCTACGTCAAGACCGGCGTGACCGGCGTGAGCGCGCAGAGCGACGGCATGCGCGTCAAATTCAAGGGCGACAAGGCGCCGGCGGAAGACGTGTTCGACCGCGTGCTGGTGTCGGTCGGCCGCAGCCCCAACGGCAAGCGCATCAACGCGGAAGCCGCCGGGGTCAAGGTCGACGAGCGCGGGTTCATCGCAGTCGACCGGCAGCAGCGCACCAACGTCGAGCACATCTTCGCGATCGGCGACATCGTCGGTCAGCCGATGCTGGCGCACAAGGCCACGCACGAGGGCAAGGTGGCCGCGGAAGTCTGCGCCGGGCACAAGTCGAGCTTCGACGCGCGCACCATTCCCTCGGTCGCCTACACCAACCCGGAGGTTGCGTGGATGGGCCTCACCGAGACCGAGGCCAAGGCCCAGGGCGTCAAGTACGAGAAGGGCGTATTTCCCTGGGCGGCAAGCGGGCGTGCACTCAGCATGGGACGCAGCGACGGCTTGACCAAGCTGCTGTTCGACCCGGACAGCAAACGCCTGCTGGGCGCCGGCATCGTCGGCCTGCACGCGGGCGAGCTGATCGCCGAAACGGTGGTCGCAATCGAGATGGGCGCGGACGCCGAGGACATCGGCCTCAGCATTCACCCGCATCCGACGCTCTCGGAAACGGTCAACTTCGCGGCCGAGGTGGCCGAAGGCACGGTCACCGACCTGTACGCGCCGAAGCGCTGACGCGCTGCCCTTCGCGCAGTTCCCCTCATCCCAACCCTTCTCCCCAGGGAGAAGGGCTTTCTTTATTCCCCTCTCCCTCGGGGAGAGGGGCCGGGGGTGAGGGCTCTTTCTCCCCTCTCCCTCGGGGAGAGGGGCCGGGGGTGAGGGACCGGGGGTGAGGGCTCAGCCCGTCTGCGCCCGCGCCTCCACCTCCGCCGCGTGCGCGACGGCGAACGCACTCATGTTCACGATTCCGCGCACCGTGACCGCGTTGGTCAGCACGTGCACCGGGCAGTTCATGCCCATCAGTATGGGACCCACGGGCGTCCCCTCACCGAGCATTTTCAGCGCGTTGTAGGTGATGTTGGCCGCATCCAGCGAGGGCATCACGAACAGATTCGCAGGTCCGGGGAAACACCCGCCGGGAAACACGCGCTCGCGAATCTCCGCCGATACCGCAGCGTCGGCCTGCATCTCGCCCTCCGCCGGCAGGTCCGGCGCGCGCGCTTTCAGTATCTGCAGCGCCTCGCTCATCTTGCGCGCCGACGGGTTGTCGGTGCTGCCGAAATTGGAGTGCGACAGAAAGGCTACGCGCGGTTTGACCCCGAACCGCTCCACGACGTGGGCCGCCATGATGGCGGTGTCGGCGACGTGCTCGGCATCGGGGTCATCGGAGACGTGGGTGTCGGTGATGAAGAAAGCGCCACGCGGCATAATGAGCAGCGTCATTGCCGAGCAGTCCCTGACCTCTTCGCGCACGCCGATCACACTGCGCAGGTAACTCAGGTGCCGCTGGTAGCCACCCTGCACGCCACAGATCAGGCTATCCGCCTCGCCGCGGCGCACCAGCAGCGCCGCCAGCGCCGTGTTTCGGGTCAGCACCACCGCGTTGGCATAGGCCGGCGACACGCCGCGGCGGCGCATGATCTGATGGTAGTCGTCCGCATCGCGCTGCAGATTCGGGTTGTCGCGCGGGTCGAGGACATCGAAATCCTGACCCGCGCGAATGCGCATGCCGAGCGAGCGGATGTTCTCCTCGACCACCTCGGCACGCGCAATCAGCAGCGGGCGCGTGATGCCTTCGTCGATCAACACCTGGGCAGCGGTCAGCACGCGCTGCGATTCGCCTTCGGCGTACACCACGCGCCGCGGTTCGCGCCTCGCCTGATCGAAGATCGGCTCCATCACCAGGCCCGAGCGGAACACGAAGGCGCGCAGCTTGCGCCGGTAGGCGCGGAAGTCGGTGATCGGGCGGGTGGCAACCCCGCTGTCCATGGCCGCCTGGGCGATGCGCGGCGGGACTTCGAGCATCAACCGCTGGTCGAACGGCTTCGGAATCAGGTACTGGTCGCCGAACTGGAACTTGGCGCCGCCGTAGGCAGTGGCCACCACGTCGGAGGACTCGGCCATCGCCAGATCGGCGATCGCTTCCGCGCAGGCGATTTTCATGGCCTCGTTGATGGTCGAAGCGCCCACGTCCAGCGCCGCACGAAACATGAACGGGAAACACAGGACGTTGTTGACCTGGTTGGGATAATCCGAGCGGCCGGTCGCGATGATCGCATCGGAGCGCACCTCCAGCACCAGCTCGGGCAGGATCTCGGGCTCGGGATTGGCGAGCGCCAGGATCAGCGGGCGCTCGGCCATGCGGCCCACCTCCTCGGGCTTCAGCACGCGCGGCGCCGACAGCCCCAGAAAAACGTCCGCGCCGTCCATTACCTCGCCGAGCTTGCGCGCCTTGGTATCCCTGGCGTAGCGCGCCGCGTACGGATTGAGGTTGTCGCGGCCCTCATAGATCAATCCGTGAACGTCGCCGACGTAGATCGATTCTTTTTTCAGGCCCATGCTGACCAGCAGATCGAGGCAGGCAAGCGCCGCCGCTCCGGCGCCGCTGCACACCAGGCTGATGTCGCCCAGCGCCTTGTTGGCCAGGCGCAGCCCGTTGCGGATCGCCGCCGCGACGACGATCGCGGTGCCGTGCTGGTCGTCGTGGAACACCGGGATCTTCAACCGCTTGCGCAGCTGCGCTTCGATCTCGAAACACTCCGGCGCCTTTATATCTTCCAGATTGATGCCGCCGAAGGTCGGCTCGAGTGCGGCGATGATCTCCACCATGCGGTCGGTATCGGTGACATCGAGCTCCAGATCGAACACGTCGATACCGGCGAACTTCTTGAACAGCGCCGCCTTGCCTTCCATCACCGGCTTGGCCGCCAGCGGCCCGATCGCGCCGAGCCCGAGCACCGCGGTACCGTTGGTCACGACGGCCACCAGGTTGCCGCGGGTGGTCAGCTCCACGGCCTGCGCCGGGTCCTCGCAGATGGCATCGCAGGCGGCCGCCACGCCGGGCGAGTAAGCCAGCGCCAGGTCGCGCTGGTTGACGATATTCTTGGTGGCGACGACCTGCAGTTTGCCGGCCACCGGATGACGGTGGTACTCGAGTGCCGCCTTGCGCAGTTCCTCGCTCATTTTGTCAGGCTCCTGGGTTTGATTGTTGTAGAGGACGGCCGGCGGGCCTCACGCTGCCGCGCGGCGGCCCGTGCCGTGCGCGGCGCTCAATGCTCTTCGCCGTAGCGCTGAAAATACTCCTCGGCGAGCGCATAGCCCCGATCCAGCGCCGAGGCGGAAAGCCGTTTCTCCAGAATGAGTTTGTTCTTGTGCGAGTTCCGGTGGCCGCGTGCGCCTGCGACGCTGAACCACACGTACGCCATCAGCTCATCGGTGGCGGCGCCCACGCCGCTCGCCAGGCGTTTCCCGAGCTCGTACTGCGCGAGCAGCACACCCTGCTTCGCCGCGCGCGCGTACCAATTGGTCGCCTCGACCGGGCTGCTGGGAATGCCGGTGCCGTTCGCGAGCATATTGGCGATGTTGTACTGGGCCCGCCCGTGCCCGCGCCTGGCTTCGCTCAGCAGCTCGGCGTACGCACGCGCGTAGTCGCCTCGCTCGAAAGCCAGCATGGCGCGCTCGTAGTCCGCCGCCGCCGTTGCCGGCAGCAGCAGCCCCACAAACGCCAACGGCAAAAGCCTGCTCATTGCCGCTATTGTCGCGAACCGGGAGGGAAAAGAAAGAGCCCCGCAGGAAGCGGGGCTAATCAAGTTTGGACCACCGAAGGAGTCTTACCTAAAGCAACCGATTGACGCATCGAATAAGTAAGACCCGATAAGGACTAATGCACGCGGCATGCCAACGCCCTGAACCGCATAGGAGCGCGGCCCCGCCGACCGGACCGTCAATAAACTGTTGTCTCGCTCGACGTTCGTCAAAATGACGGCGCCATTATTTAATCCCGCTGGACGCGAAGTGTCGAGATAGTTAACACTACACCCTGGCTTGGCGGTCACCCGCGAAACGAACGAGGACCCCGGAAAACGGGCCGAGAGGGCGGTAGACAGGCGCTGCAGACACGCCCGGAGGGCATGACACCGCGCCCTGTCGCCGCAACGATTTAGTGTTACGCACAGCCGAATCCACTGAGCGCGGACCCCGCGAGTGCCTGCGTGAGGCCGTCAATGCAGTGGCGGCGGCGGCGCGTACGAGTGTGCATCTTTCTTGCAACCCCGGTTGCATAACAGCGAATCTGGAGCCAGATTCCCGGCGCCGCAGAACCCAGTACTCCGACGCCGGCAAGTTGGGACAGTGAGGTCCAGCCGATCGCCGCGGCCGGCGATCAATGCGAGCGGGAAAGGTATGCAGTCGACGACCAGACCAGAGCTATTTCAGGGAATCCCCGCGCCGCTCAGACTCCCGGAGCGGGCGCAGCGTTTTGCTTATCCCCTGGCCGTGCTCGCGCTGGGCGCGGCCTGCTACATGGCCGCGCTGGCCGGCTTCTGGCTGTCCCCGACCGACACCTCGGTCTCGCCGATCTGGCCGGTGACCGGGATCGCGTTCGGCGTGATCTATCTCTATGGCTACCGCCTGTGGCCCGGGCTGTTTCTCGGCCTGATGGTCGCACTCGCCCAGTCGTTCGAGCACACCGCGGCCAGCGACATCTACCTGCTGATCGCCGGACCGGCGGCCGTGTTCACGTGCGAGGTGCTGGGCGGCGTCTGGCTGCTGCGGCGCATCGGCATCGGGCGCGCGCGGACGTTTCTCGACAACCCGTCGATGGTGTTCCGCTTTCTGGCGGTCGTCGTGCTGGTCACGGCACTCGGCAGCATGCTGGTCAATCTGCTGCTGCAGCTGCGCGAGGCGGAGCCGCAGAACCAGGCGTTCATGCTCTGGCTGACCCAGTGGCTGGGCAGCATTGCCGGCATCGGCCTGATCACGCCGGCAATCGTGGCGTTCGCGAAGCCCTACCCCATGCGCTGGAGCCGCGCGCTGATCGCTGAGGCCGCCGGCGCCTTTCTGCTGCTGTACGTGGCCGCCCACGTGCTGTTCGGGGTGTGGCCGCTGGGCCTGTTCTCCGCACCGGTGCCGCTGCCGATCGTCATCGTGCTGCTGTGGGTGGCGATCCGCTTCGGTGTGCGCGAGGTGGCGCTGGCGCTGCTGCTCGTTGCCCTGGTCGCCATTCACGGCACCCTGATCGGCGCCGGGCCCTATCTCGCGGCGTCGCTGACCGAGGCGATGCTGCTGACGCTGATCTTCCTCATCGTGCTCACGGCCGGCTTCTACACGCTGGCCGCGGCGTTGGTCGAGAACCGGCGTTCCACGGCGGCGCTGCGCAACATGAACGTCACCCTCGAGCAGCGGGTCGGGCAGCGCACCGAGGCGCTCGCGCGCGCCAACACCGAGTTGAAGCAGTATCGCGACCGGCTGGAAGACCTGGTCACCGAACGCACGGCCGATCTCGAGCTCGCCAACCGGGAAATCGAATCGTTCAGCTACTCCGTCTCGCACGATCTGCGCTCGCCGCTGCGCGCGATCGACGGCTACAGCCACGCGCTGGTCGAAGACTACGGCGACCGGCTCGATGCCAAGGCGCTGGAGTACCTCAAGCGCTCACGCGCCGCCAGCCAGCGTATGGGGCTGCTGATCGACGACGTGCTGCTGCTCTCGCGCGTCACCCGCCACGAGCTGATTCTGCACCGCGTCGACGTCACGACGCTGGCGCGCTCGGTGATCAAAGAGATCGAATCGGCGGATTCCAGGCGCAGCGTCAAGTTCGTGGTGCAGGAGAACATGAGCGTCGAAGGCGATGAGCATCTGCTGCGCATCGTGCTGGAGAACCTGCTGGGCAACGCCTGGAAGTACAGCGCCCGCAAGCCGCAGGCGCGGATCGAGTTCGGCCTGCGCAAGACCCGCGACGAGCGTGTGTTCTTCGTGCGTGACAACGGCATCGGGTTCGACATGCACTACAAGGATCAGCTGTTCGGCGCGTTTCAGCGGCTGCACGATCCGGACGAGTTCGAAGGCACCGGGATCGGCCTGGCGACGGTGGCGCGGGTGATGACCCGCCACGGCGGCCGGGTGTGGGCCAAGGGCAAGGTCAACGTCGGCGCCACCTTCTATTTCGCCTTTCCGCAGCGCCGGCGCACCACCGGGCCGCGCAAGGCGCTCGCCGATGACCTGGACCTCGACGTCTGACGCCGGGGACTGTCCCCACCCCACGGGTAAGTGAAAACGATGAGGGTCGGGGCCGGCAACCGGCCGACTACCCGCATGCCGCCAACGGGGACTTTCCCCTTTCCACCCCCGCGCGACTGTCACGGCCACAGACCGATCCCGGGGACTGTCCCCCTTCCACCGCCGCGCTTCGCGCAAATCCCCTAGTCCCAAGCGGTTCTGCTCTCCTTGCGGAATCACGTGCGTTGTCTTTCATGATAGTCGTGGCGGACTCTACGCGCTTCGCGCGCTCCCCTCATCCCAACCGGTGCCCCTCTCCTGCGGGAGAGGGGTCGGGGGTGAGGGCTTACTCCCCTCTCTCTCGGGGAGAGGGGTCGGGGGTGAGGGTTCTTTCTCCCCTCGCCCGCGGGGTGAGCGACTGTGTCGTGAGCGCCGATGGAACAACAGAGAAAACGCCTGCGCTTCGCGCAGTTCCCCTCATCCCAACCCTTCTCCCCAGGGAGAAGGGCTTTCTTTACTCCCCTCTCCCTCGGGGAGAGGGGTCGGGGGTGAGGGAATTACGCGTCAGGGGCGTACACGCGTAGCCGGGAATGTCAGCGATATGTGCGGCCGGCCGCCGCTCAGGCGCAGCCGCCCCGGTTCACCAGCATCCAGTAACGCAGCCCCCGCACGGCATGCACATGCCAGTGCGCGTGGTAGTCACCGTACTCGGGATGGTGCCCGCGCGCCTCGATCCGGGTGTCGTCGCCGGTTTCGAAATAATCGCGCAGGCGATCGATCAGGCCCGCGTCGACGAACAGGGCCGACAGCGGCTCGCCCTTCAACGCGTCGCGATGCCAGCCGACGAGCGCGGCGAGCGCCGGATTGGCGTGCACGATCTCGAGCTGCGGCGTTTGCGCGTCGATCAGCATCACCGGGTCGCCGGTGAATTCGAGCGCGTCGAAAATCACCCGCAGCGGGATCAGCTCGCCGTCGTTGACGCGCGCGGACAGCTCGCGTTCGATCACCGGCACCAGCCGCTCCAGGTCGTCTTTCTCGACGAAATCGCGGGCGCCCGCCTTGACGAACGCCAGCGCGTTCTCGACCGGTATGACACCGGAGACCACGATGCAGGGGGTCGAGAGACCGCGTTCATGCAGCAGGTCCAGCGCCGAATAAGTGTCGAAACGCGGCATGCGGAAATCGGTCAGCACCACGTCCCAGTGCCCGGTATCCAGCGCCGCGCCCATCTCGTCGGCGGTTTCCACGCGCTGGCCCAGCACCTCGAATCCCCCGCGGCGCAGCGCCGCCTCGATCAACACCGCGTCGTCCGGGGAGTCGTCCACGATCAATGCTTTGATACTTCTGGTCATGCCTGCCTGCCACAGCAAGTCGCGTACCTAACGGTGCACCGGGGTGCGTCGGGGGCCCTGGGTTTGTGACGTACTTCACACAATGAAGAAGCCGGGCACGGGGGCCGCAAAGCAGCCCCGAGTGACAGGCCGCTGGGACGCGCACTGCCGGCGAAAGGCCCTTTGCGAGCACGCGGCGGCGTCATGCAATTGACACATTACTCGGCGATGTTAGTCGCCGACCTGTTACGCCGGTCAGGGTGAGCGTGCCGCGAACGTTTCCCACGTCCCGCCGCCCGGCAACAAACCGTGAGAGGATGAACACAATGACCAGTCACCGCGCGTTCAACGTGCTGTTCCTGTGTACCGGCAATTCGGCGCGCAGCATCATCGCCGAGTGCATTCTCAACCGCCTGGGGCGTGCCCGGTTCAATGCGTTCAGCGCCGGCAGCATGCCCAAGGGCGAAGTGCATCCGTTTGCGCTGCAATTGCTGCGCAACACCAACCATCAGGTCGACGGGCTGCGCTCGAAAAGCTGGGATGAGTTCGCGCAGCCCGGCGCGCCGCCCCTCGACTTCGTGTTCACGGTGTGCGGCAACGCCGCGCACGAGGTGTGCCCGGTGTGGCCCGGCCAGCCGATGACGGCACACTGGGGACTGCCCGATCCGGCGGCCGCGACCGGTAACGATGCGGAGATCGCCGCCGCTTTCGCCGACACCTACCGGATGTTGCACAACCGTATCGACATCTTCGTCAATCTGCCGATGGCATCGCTCGACAAGGTGGCCCTGCAGCAGCGGCTCGACGAGATCGGCACGCAGCAGGACACCGATACCGCGCCGACCTCGGCCTGAATCACCCGCGTCGATACAGGCCGACGCCTCGCCGCCTTCATCGTCGTGCTGTGCATCGGCGCGGTGCTCGCGACCGCGGTCATGGGGCGGCTGTTGCAAGCCGGACGCTGAGTGAGCGGGCCTGATTCGGCGGTACGGCTCAGGCGAACGCGTCGAAAAGCACCAGCCCCCAGGTGAGCACGCAGGCGCAGATGCTCACGAGCACCGCCGCGCTGCCGGTGTCCTTGGCGCGTTTGGCGAGCTCGTGCTCCCGGGTCGAGATCCGGTCGACCGTGGCCTCGATCGCGGAGTTGAGCAGTTCGACCACCATCACCAGCAGCACGCTCGCGCACAGCAGCGCTTTCTGGGTGAGACTGACCGGCAGCAGCAGCGCGGTGGGAATCAGGATCACGGCCAGCGCCAGCTCCTGGCGAAACGCCGACTCGTTCTTGTAGGCACTCGCCAGGCCGTCCATGGAATACAACAACGCCTTGTAAATCCGCAGCAGACCGGTCTTGCCCTTGTGCGGGGAGTGCGAGGTTGCGGTTGCTTCGTCGTGCTTCATCCGGTGGCCGCCTCTGTCACGTCGCGCCGCCGGCGTGGTTCGCCGCCATCAGCGTACTGGTGACATGGCCGTGCGTGGTCGCGAGGCTGGACGCCGTGACCCTGGTGTTGCGCAAGGGGCGCAGAATACCGGCTTCAACGGGTGCGCTCAACAAGTTGCGCCGCGCGGGCGCTTTGGGAAATCAGTCGGGGGCAGGCAGCGCGTTGCGCAGCGCTTGCAGCGTCCCGGCCGCATCAGCGTCGAGCACGATCAGACCCGCGTCCTGCAGGGCGGTGCGCTGTGATCCGGTGCAGTTACCGCCGACGAACACCGGGCACGGCAAGGTCTCGCTCAGCTGGCGCAGTTGCCCGAGCAGTTGTTGCGGGAGCAGCAGATCGGCGTGCACCACGAGGCCGGCCGCGTCTGCGCGCGCGCATGCGTGCTCCAGCACCTCCAGCGGGCAATCGGCGCCCAGCAGGATTGCGCGGTAGCCGGCGCTCACGACCGCCAGCGCCAGCATCAGGATCGGCGTCTCGACATGCTCGCCGGGCAGCCCCGCGAGCAGCAGCCGGGCGCCGCTGCTCTGCAGCGACTGGTAGTGGAAGCGGGCACCGAGCTTGTTGCGCAGGTAGCCCTGCAGGAAACGCCGCTCGGCCTCCGCGTGCGGCAGCGCCTCCCAGCGGACCGTCAGCTCGTGCAGCAGCGGCTCCAGCAGCAGCCGCGTGACCAGGTCTACGGGGTAGACGGAGATCGCTTCGCTGTAGGTGGCTTCCAGCGCCCGTTCGTCGAAGGCGCTGACTGCGGTGACCATGCGGCGCAGGTGCTCGGTCCACACCTCGGTGCGGGCGCCCTCGGTACCCGGCTCGTGTGGCAGCGCGCCAGGCGCATGCCCCGTGTCCGATTCCTCCAGCATGTCCTTGACCCGGCTGATCGCGGCACCCTGCTGGAGCAGCTCCAGGATGCGCGTGATCGTGTGGATGTCGTGCTCGCTGTACAGCCGGTGACCCTTCGCGGTGCGCTGCGGGCGGACCAGGCCGTAACGGCGCTCCCAGGCGCGCAGCGTGACCGGGTTGATGCCGGTCTTCTCGGCGACCACCCGGATGGGGAACACGGCCTCTGTCGCGTCGTCGTGGATCATTACCAAAAATTATACAACAGTTGTATAATTTTTGTATAAATAATATCCATTTTTCGTGAAGATTTTTCAACCCCCCCTCTCCCTCGGGGAGAGGGGCCGGGGGTGAGGGCCTCAGATCGCGTTCCGCAGCATCAGCGCGGAGGGGTAAGGATCCAGGTAGTACTGCCGGGCGATGTAGGCGTCGGGACAGCGCCGGAAGTAGTCCTTCAACAGGGTGACCGGGACGATCAGGGGCACCAGCCCGCACCGGTAGTCCTCGATGGTCAGGCCCAGGTGCTGGCGGTCGTCCGAGGCCACCCGCCGGCGCAGATAGCCGAGGATGTGCTGCAGGACGTTGGTGTGCTGTCGCCGCGTCGCCTGCTGCTGCAGGGCCTGCATGAGCAGCTCGAAGTAGCGTTGCGCCAGCGGCTCGATCGGGTGGGCGCCGGCACTGGCGACCAGACGCCCCAGCTGCCGGTACGCGTGCTGGTCATGGGCGAGCGCCAGCAGCTTGTGGCGGGTGTGGAAATCCACCAGGCGCGCGGCGCTCAGTCCCTCTTCCTGCAGCGCCTGCCAGCGGCTGTAGACGTACACGCGGGTCAGGAAGTTCTCGCGCAGCGGCGGGTCGTTGAGGCGCCCCTCCTCTTCCAATGGCAGGAACGGCGCGGTCTCGTGCAGCTTCGCGGCGAACACGCCGGCGCCCGTGCTGTAAGGGGTACCTGCCGGCGTATAGATCTTGACGCGCTCCATGCCGCAGGTGGGCGAACCGCGCTTGAGCACCACCCCGGATATGCCGTCCAGCTGCGTGGCACAGCTCCGCGCGGCGTTCTGCAGCGGCTCCGTGACGTCGCGGCTGCCGTCGCGCGTGGCCCGCACGCGCACGCCATCATCCGGTGTGTGCACCAGCCGGATCGGCTCGCGCGGCGTGCCGAGCCCGGCAGCCAGCTCGGGGCAGACGGGCCGCAGCCTGAAATGCTCGGCCAGGGTGCCGGTTATGAACCGGTCGTGCTTGTGGCCGCCGTCGAACCGCACGGGGTTGCCGAGCAGGCAGCTGCTGACCAGCAGTGTGGGCGTTTGTGGAGTCAAGGTCGGGTCACGCTTGAACGAATCGTGAAATAATTGTACAGTCATTGTACAAGAAGTGTAAAGCTGTAAAGGTTTTAACCCCACATGCAGGACAACCGCAGCATTGCCGTGGTCGGCGGCGGCATCGCCGGGTTGGCGAGCGCCTGGCTCCTGAGCCACCGCCACCGCGTGACCCTGTTCGAGGCGAACGACTATGTCGGCGGCCACACCAACACGGTGGACGTGGACACGCCGGACGGCTGCGTGGCCGTGGACACCGGGTTCGTGGTGTTCAACGACCGCAACTACCCGAACCTGATCAAGCTGTTCGACTGGCTGGACGTGGCCACGCAGCCGACGGAGATGTCCTTTTCGGTGTCCGCGGACCAGGGGGGCTACGAGTACGCCGGGACGAACCTGAACACCCTGTTCGGTCAGCGTTCGCTGCTGTTCGAGCGCGCGCACTGGCGGCTGCTGTCCGAAGTCGTGCGCTTCAACCGACTGGCGAAACGGCTGCTGGCCGGCGGGCTGGACGAGCAGACGACGCTGGGCGAATTTCTCGATGAGGGGGCGTTTGGTAACGCCTTTCAGCAGCACTACCTGCTGCCCATGGGCGCGGCCATCTGGTCGTGCCCGGTGCAGGCGATGCGCGACTTTCCGGCACGCAGCTTCCTGGCCTTCTTTCTCAACCACGGCCTGCTCGACCTGACCGGGCGCCCGCGCTGGCGCACGGTGACCGGAGGCAGCCACTCGTACGTCGCCAAGATGCTGCGCCGGCTGCGCGGCCGTGTGCGGGTCAGCTCTCCCGCCGAGGCGGTGCACCGCGGCGGCCCCCACGGAGTGACGGTGAAGACCAGCCAGGGCGTTGAGACATTCGACCACGTCGTGCTGGGCTGCCATGCGGATCAGGCGCTGCGCCTGCTGGAGTCGCCGAGCCGTGCCGAGGCGGACGTGCTGGGTGGCTTTCGCTATCAGACGAACCACGCAGTGCTGCACAGCGATGAGCGGCTCATGCCGCGCGAGCGCCGCGTCTGGTCGTCGTGGAACTACCTGCGCTCGGGCAATGCCGCCGACGCGCCCCTGTACGTCACCTACTGGATGAACCGCCTGCAGCGCTTACGCGGCTCGCGGCAGCTGTTCGTCACGCTGAATCCCGCGGTGATGCCCGGACCGGGCCACACGATCGCGCAGTTCGACTACGAGCATCCGGTGTTCGACGTGCAGGCG
>JAHELT010000123.1 GCA_024644045.1 Chromatiales bacterium
GCGCGACCTCGTCGGTCCGCGCCTCGCGCAGACACTCGCTCAGGTAGGCCCTTTTCCTGAGACGGCTGCGTGTGCCGGCGACGTCACGCGATACCTCAACGAGGCGGGATAACTGCATATCCTGTTTCATGAGTTGGTTAGCCGTAACGCCGTGATTGATCGGACCCACAGTCCCGACCAATTAGTCGATAGGGCAGATCAATCTCTTCGACGGTCTGAGGAACCACGTCAAAGCCGACGAACACGAACGGAGTCATGATGACGACGGCTAGTAAGCCCTTGGCGCCAGGCTAGCCGCAACCTCACGGCAGCTAGATGCTTTTCCCAAGATAAAAGTAAACTGAATTATTGTCGCCCTCCGCGAAACCGATTCCGAGCGCGAGAGGTCCGAGCTTGCTGTCTGTGCTTAAGAAGATGCTGCCGGCGGGAATAAGATCATCGAGTGTTATAGGCTCGTCAATCAACCACACGTTGCCTGATTCAATGCTGGCACCAATATAGACTGGAAAGCCGGTTAAGCCCAGCAGGCTTTTCCCCAGGTCATACTGATATGCGAGCATGCCGAAGACTTTGCTGTTACCTATCAGCGCGTTCTTATGGTAGCCGGACAGGTTCAGGAAACCGCCGAGCTGGGAATAGTGAACGCTCTGGTTGGTTTCACTATCCGAATAAGCCAATGACAGCTTGCCGACCAGTCCGTGCTCACCCAGGCTGGTCGCTGTTCTCAAGTCGGCGAGGTACTGGGTGCTGCGGTAAGTGTCAGCGATCGATTCTGTGCCGGTTATCAAATCCCCACGAACATCTTCCTCCCAACGAATAATATCCAAGGTAATGCGATTCCCCCGGGTCGGGAAGCTGCGCCGATCGAGTGTATCGAACCCGTATGTCAGGAAAATGCCCGGGCTGTCGTAGCGAAGATCATCCTGCACAGACAGCTCGTTGTCGTACTCGGCCTGCGCAAAAGTGATACCCGCCTCAATTATGCTCTCGTTCTGCAGATTGTATCCTATGCTCATATCCACCTGATGGATATCGAATTCGAAGAAAACCGAAGGTTGATTTCTGATGAAATAATCACGGCTTTCGTTCTGGTACTCGTATGACGCGGAGTAATACAAAAGTTGCGGGTCGCCCAACGGCAAATGAACCTCGCTACTGAAACGCTTATTGGTGCCTATTCCTATTTCGGTGCGCAACTCACCGTCGTTGTCGGTAATATTCTTTCTGATATATGCAAAGTCGAGATTGATAACCGAATCCAGTGTAAAGTCGTCTTCCCAACCAAACCCCATCTCAAAGTGATTGGGGCCCCAGGATTTCTCTGTCGCTTCGACTACCAGCACCTTGCCTTCTTCGCGGAACTCGAACTCCGCATCGACACGTTCAAAACGGTCCAATGCGTAGAGCCGGCTTACCGCTGCTGCAAGCTCATCTTCAGAAACATACGAGCCGTCCAAAATCCCGAAAGTTGCCATCAGAAATTCATCGCTCACGCTGGATCGATTCGCCAGAATCACTTTCGCGACTGGTTGTCTGCCAGCGCGTTTAATGACGTCGAGTTTTTCCCGCTTGAGCTGGTGATACTGTCGATACTCATCAGCATCGATACTTATGCGTCGTAGCTCCTCTATCTCGAGCTGGGCTGCGATTTCACCCGCTTCGAGGGCTTTAGGCAGATCACCGAAATCGGTGGTGCTCAACTGACTAACATCGGGACGAATATAGATATCGTCACTGGAGAGTAACTGTTTCTGCCTCTCGATATTCTGCAGGATGAGTAAATTTGAGAGCTGTTGTAGAACCGAGATGCTGCTCTCGAGGGCCTCATTACCCAGCAACGGAGAACTGATATCGATTGCGATAATTATATCAGCACCCATTCGTTTAACCTGGCTAATGGGCAGATTTTCAGACAAGCCCCCATCCACCAGATATCTACCCTGGATCTCGACTGGGACCAGGGCTCCGGGAACCGCCGACGAAGCCTGCATTGACTTGACCAGGTTTCCGCTATCAAGGACCACGGCATCACCGGTGGCAAGGTCCGTCGCTACCGCGCGAAAAGGAATGGGCAGATCGTCGAAACTAGTGAAATTTGCTACATTTCCGACTGAACTGCGATAAATAGACGACATCGTCTGTCCATACAGCAGACCCCCAGGCAATCGAATTTTTCCGGCGCGAAATCCAATTTCAATTGGAACATTGAATCTGTCTTTCTGTTGCTTGGTCCGGTAAGGCAGGTCTTGCCGGTCGATCGTGTCCGAAAAACCACGTTCGAGATCGGCCTCGAACATGATTTTTTTAACTTCGGATGCGCTGTAACCGAGCGCATACAAACCACCCACATAGGCGCCAATGCTGGTACCCGCTATGTAGTCGACCGGAATGTGGTTGGCTTCCAGCACTTCCAGCACAGCCACGTGAGCGCTACCCTTGGCGCCGCCACCGGACAACGCCAGGCCAATCCTTGGACGTTCGGCAAAAACGGGTGATGTGGCCAGCAGCAGGACCAGAAACAACCCGAAATGACTATTGTAAACAAGTCTGGCTGCCGCGGGAGCGGGGGGCTGGGTTCTCGGAAAATCAGGGATCATCTGATCACTGGTAGTGTGTTTATTTACTTCAACTTAATCGATTGTCGTTCGCGCAATAGGTCTGAAGATCGCGGCGACTTTCTGGATTTCATATGTTTCTCAAGCTCGCGCAGAATCGCGGGGCCGAGCCCGACCCGGCCCTGCGGCAGGGTGCCGGTGAGATAGTCGACGATGAGCGCGACCTCGTCGGTCCGCGCCTCGCGCAGACACTCGCTCAGGTAGGCCCTTTTCCTGAGACGGCTGCGTGTGCCGGCGACGTCACGCGATACCTCAACGAGGCGGGATAACTGCATATCGTTCCGCCGACAGAACGCCCGCTGGGTGCCGTCGAGATCGACTATTCAGTCCGCGTCGCGCCGCAGCGGCTGGCACATGCAGTGCACACCGCCGCCCGCGCGCGTGAACTGTGCCATGTCGGGATCGTACACGGTGAATCCCGCGGCGCGCATCTTGGCATTAAGATCTTTCGCACCCAGCGTGGACAAGACCCGGTCGTTACCGAGCGCCACGACATTGCAACCGAGCAACATGGTTTCTTCGAAGGTTGCTGGAATCAACTCGATGTTCTTGAGTGTCAGCCATTCGATGATATCGTCGTCCGTGGTCTCGGGGCACACGGCCGCACAGTGGTCGTTCAGCATGCACACCATGAGATCGATGTGCACGTAGAACGCGTCGATCGGCGCGAACTTGATCTCCCAGCCCTCGGCGCTGAACCATTCGGCCACCTGACGGGCGGCCACCCCTTCGGAGCGGTGATCGGTGTAGCCGACCAGCGCCACGCCCGGGCGGATGATGTTGAAGTCGCCGCCCTCGAAGTTTCCGGCCGAGACCATGTCGTAGATCGGAATGTCGTTTTCCAGGTAGAAGCGCAGCACGGCCGCGTACTCGCCGCGGCGGCGCGGGTTGGCGAGCTGGCAGATAACCGCGCCATAGGGTGTCATGAACGAGGAGTCGCGGGTATACACCTGCATGCAGGTGGCCGGATCAGGCGGCAGAAAATGACAGGTCACGCCGGCATCCTCGTACGCCGCTACCATCTCGGCATGCTGGCGCAACGCAAGGTCGCGATCGAAGGTGTACCCCCGGCGCAGCGAATCGCGGACCAGCGAGCTGTAGGCGGCGTTCTCGGGGCCGAGCCAGCCGAACGTCTCGGCCGGGCCCAGCAGCACGTCGCGCAACGGACCGGTCTCCGACTTCAGATACCAGCCGCTCATCTCGGGAGTTTCGCCGCCGTCCACTCGGGCGCGCAAGGGCGGGGCTAAGCTTGTCATTATCCTCTCCTCGGGTGGATGCCGGCGTACAGGGTCGCGGGCTCGATTTCAGTCGCTTGATACCGTGTACCTTGCGCACCGGCCGCGGTCCATTCAACATGAACCCGGGCCGCGCATGGCGGGTGTCGTGCAGCGTGAATTATTCCACACCAGGGCGTTAGGCGGGTAACCGATGCGGCCTGGACGGTATGGGGAACTGGTGCGCAGCGCGCGCGACTACCGGCGAGGGCTACTCGCTGGCACGCGGCTTCTACACGTCACCCACGGTCTATGAGCACGACCTCGGGACGATCTGGTGCCGCAACAAGCTATGGGCGGGTTTGAGCCAGTCGTGACATGAAGGAAGTCGCGAGGGAACGGGCGGTTATGTCACCATGCGTTCTGAATGGCTGACCGGAGCTTTTAAAGGGTATGCACGGTTTCAGGCTGTCCGCGGCGCAGATCGAGCAATTCAATGAAGACGGCTTCCTGATCGTCGAGAACCTGCTCGACGACGAGACGGTGGAGCGGTTGCGCGGCCGGTTCGAGCGCCTGTTCCGCGGCGAGTTCGAAACCGGTTTGGTGCCGGATGAGGTGAACTGGCGGGAAGGGCAGAGCGATCCGACGTTGACGCGCCAGATATGTAACGGTTGGAGAGCCGATCGTACGATCGCGCGCACCGTGCTGCGGGCCGATCTGGGTCAGGCGATTGCCGAACTCGGCGACTGGCCGGGCGCACGTATCATGATCGACAACGTCTTGTGGAAGCCACCCGGGACGCGTCCCCTGGGTTATCACCAGGACAATGCGTATCTGTCGTGGTTTACCCCGAAGCAGCTTCTGAGCTGCTGGATGGCGTTGGATGCGACACGCGCGGAAACCGGCACCGTCGAGTTCGTGCGCGGCTCGCACAAATGGCATCACTCGCAGCCCGAGGGTGAGTTCCACGGCCCACAGGACTATCGCCGGTCTGTCGAGCTCGCTGCAGAGCGCGAAGGCGTACAGCCCGAATACGTCTACGTTGAAGTGCCACAGGGCGGCGGCGCCTTCCATCACGGCTGGACATGGCACGGCTCCGGGCACAATACCGCGAGCGAGCATCGGCGCGCGCTGGTGCTGCACGCCATGCGCAGTGATACGCGTTTCGTGCCCGAGCAACTGTCGGAGGGCATTGGGCGCGTCTACGGCCGCTACAAGCACCTGACAGACAACGAGATCGACGAAAACTACTTCCCGGTTCTCTGGCGACACGACGGTTATCGCACCCCGGGGATCGAGACGTTTACCAGATCCACCGGGTGACGGCATGGCGCCGGGGCGCGCCCGCCGGCGGCGCACACTCAGACGGGGAGAGGAGTCTTTCGATGGCGGGTACTACGCCTACGCGCAAAGCAAGAAATCTGGTGATCGTGCTCGGTGACCAGCTGAACCGCGATTCGGCGGCGTTCGACGACTTCGATCGAGACGCGGATGCGGTTCTGATGATGGAAGTCGAGCACGAGGCAACCTATATCCCGCAACACAAGCTGCGGCTCACGCTGTTTTTCTCGGCGATGCGACATTTCCGCGACGCCCTGATGGAAGAGGGCCTGCGCGTGCACTATTCCACGCTCGAAGACGACAACAACCGTGGCAGCTTTGCCGAAGAGGTCAAGCGCTGGGTGAACAAAACGCGCCCGGAGCAGCTGATCGTCGGTCAGCCGGGCGAGTTCCGGGTACAGGAGACGCTCGAGCAGGCTGCGCGCGATACCGACTGCGAGCTCGTGATCCGCGAGGACCGGCATTTCTACTGCGACCTGGAGAGCTTTCGCGAACATGCGGGCAAGCGCAAGACGCTGCTGCTTGAGACCTTCTACCGCGAGATGCGCCGGCGCAACGCGGTTCTGATGGACGACGACGGTCCGGTTGGCGGACGCTGGAACTACGACCAGGACAATCGCGAAAAGCTCGCTGCCCGGGACGCGGGGGACATCAAGGCGCCGCGGTCCTTCAAACCGGACGATATCACCCGCGAGGTCATGGCAATGGTCGAGCGTCGATTTCCGCACAGCCCGGGTGACACGGGCAGCTTCGACTACCCGGTCACCGCGACTCAGGCGGGCGCCGCTCTGCGCGATTTCATCAAACACCGCCTGCCACGCTTCGGCACGTATCAGGACGCGATGGTCACGGGTGAGCCCTACCTTTACCACTCGCGCCTGTCGTCAGCGATGAACCTGCACCTGCTCGATCCCCGCGATGTGGTCAATGCCGCGGTCAAGGCCTGTGAAGACGGCAGCGCGCCGATCAACTCGGTCGAGGGCTTCGTGCGCCAGATCCTCGGCTGGCGCGAGTTCATTCGCGGCGTCTACTGGCTGAAGATGCCGGGCTATCAACGCATGAACGCGTTCGGCGCCGATCTGCCGATGCCCGCCTTCATGTGGACGGGCGAGACGGAGATGAACTGCGTGCACAATTCGGTGAGGCAGTTGATCGAACACGGCTATGCGCATCACATTCAGCGCCTGATGGTGCTCGGGCTGTACGCCCTGTTGCTGGGCGTGGATCCCTACGAAGTGCACCGCTGGCACCTTTCGATGTATGTTGATGCGGTTGACTGGGTCTCGCTGCCGAACGTGCTGGGAATGAGCCAGTACGGCGACGGCGGCGTGGTAGGCACCAAGCCCTACGCGGCCTCCGGCAACTACATACACCGGATGAGCGACTACTGCGGCGACTGCTGCTACGATCCGAAACGCGCCACCGGCGAGGGCGCCTGCCCATTCACCACCCTGTACTGGGATTTTCTCTCGCGCAACCGCCAGAAGATCGGTCGCAACCGGCGCATGAGCCTGCAGTTCAAGAACCTCGATCGAAAGGACAAGCAGGAGCGGCGCGCGATCCGCGAGCAGGCAGCCGGGCTCAAACAGGCGGCCACGTCAAAAACCTATCTCTGATGGTCGAAGACACCCGCATCCAGCCGCTCAATGACGACGAACCCGCCGACAGCGGACGCTATGTGCTGTACTGGATGCAGCAGTCGCAGAGGGCGCAGTTCAACCCGGCTCTGGAGTACGCAGCCCGCTGCGCCAACGAGCGGGGGCAGGGACTGATCGTAGGATTCGGCCTCATGGACGACTATCCTGAGGCCAACGCGCGGCATTATGCGTTCATGCTCCAGGGGCTTGCCGAGGTGCGTGATGCGCTGCATGAGCGTGACATCAAATTCGTCGTCAGGCGCGGCTCGCCGCAAGCTGTCGCGCTCGACCTCGCTCAGGACGCCTCGCTGGTCGTCTGTGACCGCGGTTATCTGCGGCATCAGCGCAGGTGGCGGGATCAGGTCGCGGCGCAGGCCGGCCGTTGCGTGATCCAGATCGAGGGCGATGCCGTGGTGCCCGTTGACTGTGTCTCGGACAAGGCCGAGTTCGCGGCGCGGACGATCCGCCCCAAGCTGCACAAGACGATGGCGGATTATCTCGTCGGTATCAGGGCTACCCGACTGAAGACATCGTCGCTGCCGCTGCGAGTCAGCGGCGATATCGATGTACGCTCACCGCAACGCACGCTGCGCACGTTGAAGGTCGATCGAAGCGTCGGCGTGGTCTCCCGGTTCTGCGGCGGCTACTCCGAGGCGCGCCGTCTGCTCACACGGTTCCTCCGATCCGCACTGCCCGGGTATCACGAGGCGCGCAACGATCCCGCCGAACCGCAGTGCTCGAACCTCAGCCCGTACCTGCATTTCGGACAGATATCGCCCGTGGAGATCGCCCTCAAGATCAAGAGCGCCAGGGGAACCGGCGAGGACGACCGCGATGCCTACCTGGAAGAGCTGATCGTGCGACGCGAGCTGGCGCTGAACTTCGTGACGTTCCAGCCCGACTACGACAGTTTCAAATGCCTGCCGGACTGGGCGAAGAAAACGCTGCAGGCGCACCGCAAAGATAATCGGCCGGTACGCTATACGCGCGCCCAGCTGGAGCAGGCGAAAACCGAGGACGCCTACTGGAACGCTGCCATGCAGGAAATGCGGTGCACCGGCTATATGCATAACTACATGCGCATGTACTGGGGCAAAAAGATACTCGAGTGGAGCAACACGCCGCAGTACGCATACGCCACCGCGTTGTACCTCAACAACAGGTACTTCCT
Source organism: Chromatiales bacterium (assembly GCA_024644045.1). Taxonomy (GTDB): domain Bacteria; phylum Pseudomonadota; class Gammaproteobacteria; order JAHELT01; family JAHELT01; genus JAHELT01. The sequence continues at coordinate 7,979 of JAHELT010000123.1, forward strand.
CGACGGACGCGATGCCAGCTCTTATGCAAACGTCGCCTGGTTGTTCGGCCTGCACGACCGACCGTGGCAGGAGCGAGCCATCTACGGCAAGGTGCGCTCGATGACCGCCGCGGGCCTCGAGCGCAAGTTCGACATTGACGCCTACGTGCGCTGGGCTGGCAAACTAGTGGCCTGTAACACCCGATTCGGTAGTGATTGAGTGCGTGATTCGGATTCGAGTGCAAGGCGCACCGAGGAGTAATAGCCCGGTCCATTGCGAGGAGGTGCCGGAGGTGTGCGAGCGGCACCATTCGGGAACCACACAGCAGTCGGATTCGAAGCGCGTGCTCAGCACTATCGAATCGGGTGTTACAGGCCACTAGCGACGGGCTGAAACCGTCTTGTCGTCAGCGCCGGCCGGAACCGCCGCGCCGCCCGTGCTCCACGGCGAGTCGTGCAGCCAGTCGTCGAGCTCGTCGACGGGCATAGGTTTGCCGAAGAAATACCCCTGACCCACATCGCAGCCCATGGCGCGCAGCTGCTCGAGGGTGGCCTGGTCCTCGATGCCTTCCGCCACCACCGTCATTTCCAGGTTGTGCGCCAGGTCGATCACCGCATGCACGATGTTTTCCGACTGCCGGTGTTCGGTCATGTTGAGCACGAACGAGCGGTCGATCTTCAGCTCGCACACCGGTAATTCACTGAGGTAGGCAAGCGAGGAGTAACCCGTGCCGAAATCGTCGATAGACAGCTTTAAACCGTGCGCATGCAGGCGATGCAGCGTGGCAAGCGTCCTCGGCGGATCAGCGATCATGGCGCTCTCGGTCACTTCCAGCACGAGCTGGGCGGGTTCGATGCCCCAGATGGCGACCGCCTGCTCGATCATGTCGGCGACGTCCGGCTGATTCAGCGACACGGTCGAGAGGTTGACGGCCACGGACAGTGTAGGAAAGCCGACCTGCTGGCTTCGCAGGGCCGCGTTCAGGTTCCACTGGGTCAGCGGTTCGATCAGGCCCGAACGCTCGGCCGCGGCGATGAACAGGTCGGGCCGCACGAATCCCCGCTCAGGGTGTTGCCAGCGCGACAAGGCCTCGACGCCGACCACACGCCCGCCGTCGAGGTCGACCTTGGGCTGGAAGTGCACGTCCAGATCGTTGTTGTCCAGCGCCGCCTCGAGATCCCGTTCCATGACCAGCGAACCCGAGGTCATCGGATCGGCGGACGTTTCGAACACGTACAGACCGCCGGCGGTCTGCTCCGCTCTGACGAGCGCCTGGTCCGCACAACGCAATAGCGCCTCGGCTGTATCGGCATGAACCGGTGCCAGCGCCGCCCCGACGCGCGGACGCGTTGACAGCCGCTGATCCTGTATCTGACAAGACTGTGCGCAGACGCTCGCAATCTTTCGCGACGCCAGCAGAATCTGACCGATGTTTTTCAGCCCGGGCATGATCAGCGCAAAATCGACCCCGTCGATCCGTACCAGCAGATCGTCAGGGCGGACCGCCTTACGAATACGCTCGACCGTTTGTTCGAGCACGGCATCGCCCATGCCGTAACCGAGTTCCAGGTTGATGCGACCCACGCCCGAGAGGTGGATCACCAGCAGTCCGACCAGTTCACCACTGCCGCCGCACGTCGAGAGATCCCGCTCGAGCAGCTGCATGAAATGGGCACGTTGTGGAGGATTCAGTCCCACGCCGTCTCCGGTGGACACCGCCGACATCAGAGATAGTATTCGTCCGGGCGGATGTCGAACGCGCCCGGCGGATGCGCTTTCGCGATATCGATCTGCTCGCCGTTCTCATTGGCAGGCGTCTGCATGAGGTCGAGCGTCACAGGCTCCGTCAGCGAACTCTTGTCCGGCCCGATAATCACCATCACCGTCGGGCGCAGCCGCCGCACCCGGTTCTGTGCCACCACGATGCCGACCTCGCCGGTCGACAGCTCCACCAGCGTACCGGTCGGGTAGGCGCCGATGCACTGGATGAACTGTTCGACGAGCTCTTTCTGGAAATCGCTGTCGCCAAGGTCGTACAGCCGGCGGATCGCCTCGTGCGGCGACATGGCCTCGGCGTAGGGACGCTCGCTGGTCACCGCGTCGTAGGTATCGATGATGCCTGCCATCCGCCCGTGCACCGGGATGTGCCGGCCCTTGAGCCCGTGCGGGTAGCCCGAACCATCGAAGCGCTCGTGGTGGTAGGCGATAACGTCGAGGGTTACCTGGCTGATCCCCTTGCTGCCCTCGAGCAGCTCCAGCCCGTACGCCACGTGGCGCTTGACCGCCTCGAACTCCTCTTCCGACAGCCGCCCCGGGCGCTTCAGCAGTTCCTCCGATACCTTGATCTTGCCGATGTCCAGCAGCAGTGCACCCATGGCGAAAAACTTTATCTGACGGCGGCTGAAGCCCATGTGACGCGCAAACGCCACCGCCAGCACGCTGGTGCCGATCGAGTGGCTGTAGGCGTACTCGTCAACGTTCTGCAGTTGCTGCAGCAGCATCATCGCGTCCGGGTTGCGCAGCATGCTCGAGACCAGCTTCTCCACCGCCTGCCCGGTGTTGAGCACGTTCAGCGATTTCCCCTGGCGCAGGTTGTCGATCACCTGATGCACGGTCTCGGAAACGCGCGTCATCGCCTTCTGGGCAGTGCCCATCTCGGCTTCCGCAGTGCACGCGTCCTCGTAGTGCTCGACCGGCCGGGGCAGCGGTGCAATCAGGTCCGGATCGTCGGGTTGCGCGGTCTCGTAGTCGATTTCGCGGGTACGGTGAAAGTCTACGAACACGTGCTGACAGTAGTCCTGCAGGATCTCGATTTCCCGGGCCCGCGTGATCTGAAAGCCCTGAAACAGGAACGGAGTTTCGGTCCACGGCCGGTCGAGCCGGGCGATGTACATTCCTTTGCGCAGCTCGACGACGGGTACCTGTTTTTCGACGATCAACGTTGCCCCCGAAACGGTATTCAGCGACTGGCAGAGAGAGGATGCGGACTCTGTTAGTAGCGGTCGGGCAGGGGCGAAACTTGAGCCGGCCACGTCCGTGCGCCGCCGGCTGGCCGTGTCTCACACCCGGGCTGCCCGCAGCCGTAGAGCGTTGCTGATCACCGATACCGAGCTGGCGCTCATTGCTGCCGCCGCCAGCATCGGTGACAACAGCACCCCGATGAACGGATACAGCACGCCGGCCGCCACCGGGACGCCGAGCGCGTTGTAGAAGAAGGCGAAAAAAAGGTTCTGGCGAATATTGCGCATGGTGGCACGACTCAAGCGCCGCGCGCGCACGATACCTCGCAGATCGCCTTTGACCAGGGTTACGCCCGCGCTTTCCATGGCTACATCGGTGCCGGTGCCCATCGCGATGCCCACGCTGGCTTGCGCCAGCGCGGGCGCATCGTTGATCCCATCGCCCGCCATCGCCACGACATGGCCGGCATCCTGCAATCGCTTCACCTCCTGGGCTTTCTGATCCGGTAAGACCCCGGCAACGACCTCATCAATACCCAGCTTGTCGGCCACCGTCTGCGCCGTGGCTCGGTTGTCACCGGTCAGCATCACGATCGTGAGGCCTTCGGCGTGTAGCTGCCGGATGGCCTCGGGGGTGGTCTCCTTTATCGGGTCCGCAACCCCGAGCAGCCCCGCGAACTTGTTGGAGACGGCGACGTACATGACAGTCTGGCCGTCGCCGCGCATGGTGTCAGCACGCGATTCCACTGTTATCTCGATGCCGTGTGCCTCGAGAAGCGCCGCGTTGCCGACCAGCACAGGCACTTCCCCAACGACGCCCGACACGCCCTGACCGGAGGTCGAGTTGAAACTCGTCACCTCGCGAAGGGGCACATCGCGCGCCTCCGCCGCGCGCACGAGCGCCTCCGCCAGCGGGTGCTCACTTGCGCGCTCCACGCTTGCTGCAAGCGACAGCAGGTCGGTTTCCTGCATGCCGTCGGCAACGATGTCGACCAGCTCCGGATGTCCTTCGGTCAGCGTGCCCGTCTTGTCGAGAACGAGCGTGTCCACCTGGCGGAACACCTCAATGGCCTGTGCGTCCTTGAACAGCACGCCGAGTCCCGCGCCTTTGCCAGTCGCAACCATGATCGACATCGGGGTGGCGAGCCCGAGGGCGCAGGGGCAAGCGATGATCAGGACGGCGACGGCGTTGATGATCGCATGCGCCATCCTGGGCTCCGGGCCCACGGTCGCCCACACGAAAAATGCCGCCGCTGCGATGAGCACGACGGTCGGGACAAAATAGCCGGCGACCACATCGACGAGACGCTGGATAGGCGCGCGACTGCGCTGCGCTTCGGCGACCATTGCCACTATCCGCGCCAGCAGCGTCTCGCTGCCGACCCGCTCGGCGCGCATCACCAGCGATCCTGTACCGTTGACGGTTCCACCGATGAGCGGGTCGTCCTCGCGTTTTTCGGCGGGCACCGGTTCCCCGGTGACCATGGACTCATCGACGTTACTGCTGCCCTCGAGCACGGTGCCGTCCACCGGAACCTTCTCGCCGGGACGCACGCGTAACCGGTCACCCGGTGCCACGGCCTCCAGACCCACATCAGTTTCGCTGCCATCCTCGTTCAGTTTCCGCGCCGTACTCGGCGCCAGGCCCAGCAGTGCCTTGATTGCGGCGCTGGTGCTGGCACGTGCCCGCAGCTCGAGCACCTGGCCCAGCAGGATCAGAGTCACGATTACCGCCGCGGCCTCGAAGTAGACTGCCACCTCGCCCGTGGCCGCACGGAACGAGCCGGGGAATACTCCGGGCGCCAGCGCAGCAACGAAGCTGTAGGTATAGGCGACAGTGACACCCAGGCCGATCAGCGTAAACATGTTGAGGCTGCGGTTGCGCACCGATTGCACAGCACGCACGTAAAACGGCCAGGCGGACCACAGGCAAACCGGCGTCGCCAACGCAAGTTCCAGCAAGGCACGCACGCCGGGCGGGAGAACCCGAGAGACCGGCGCTTCCGGCAGCATGTCGCCCATGGCGATCAGTACCAGGGGTACCGTGAGCACCACCGCGAACCAGAAACGGCGCGTCATGTCGCGCAGTTCCGGATTGTCCTCGTCCGCAAGCGTCACGGTGCGCGGTTCGAGCGCCATGCCGCACTTGGGGCAGGTGCCCGGACTGTCCTGGACGACCTCCGGATGCATCGGGCACACGTACTCGGTGCGCGTGACAGGCACGAGCGGTGTCTCCGGCTCCAGCGCCATACCGCACTTCGGGCAGCTCCCCGGCTTATCCTCGCGCACTTCAGGATCCATGGGGCAGGTGTAGACCGCGTCCGGCGGTGCCGCCGGTTCCGCATCAGCGGCGACCGAGGGGTTCAAGTAGCGTTCCGGCGAGTGGCGGAATTTGTCAGCGCAACCCTGGCAACAGAATCGATAAGTCGCGCCCTGATAATCGACGCGAGGTGCATCCGGGCGGGTTACGGTCATACCGCACACGGGATCGACGGCGTCCTGCGATACGGTGGCGGAGGGATTCACGTCGGCCTCATCGGTACGCACTGGTATCTGTCTCTGTTGAGGTAAAGGGAAGAGGCTGCTCTGGCGGGTGCGGTCAGCCTCTACCGGGCAGGTACGGTAAACCCCGTAGTCGCTACAGAGTCAAGCCGTCGGTGAAGCCCGGAGCCTCAGGTGGGATTGCGGCTGAGCCAGTGCTGCAGGTCGTCCCAGATGCGCTGGGTAGCCCTGGCATCGGGCAGTATCCCGGCCCAGGGTAACTCGAGCGTGAGCACGGGGATGCCCAGATGCCGACCGGCATAGGCCCCGAGCGACCCCGGATACTTCCACAGCTGTCGCCGGCGGAGGTTGCCGAGCCGGTGCGGGGCGGACCCCGGGCCATCGTAGACGAAGCTTGCGTAGTGCGCGTGTACGGACACGATCACGTCCGGTCTGAACGTATCTATTTCTTTCATCAGCCAGCGTGTCTCCGGCTCGCTCGCCGCCGCCGGGCCGGGATAGCGTCGCGGGTCGCGCCCGGTACGCTGAATCCAGTAGTGTTCGGATTCCTGTTTCCAGTTGGGGGTCGGCAGATTCCGGTTGAGGTCGACGCCGCGCGCGTTCACGCGCCTCGATTGCCGGCGCAGCAACCCGTCCGGGTTGAGCAACGGAACGATCCGCCAGTGTATCCCGGGCCGGCGCTCGAGCTGCAGCCATTTGAAAACGATACTCACCGACGCGTATTCGTCTCCGTGTGTCCCTCCGATCAGCAACACGCGGCGCGCACTTCCGTCTCCACCCACCGGATGAGACTCAACCATGGGAATCACCCTGCCGGAGGCCGTCATACCACCACTCGGAACGAGGCCCACGCGCAGACATTCTTCGGAAGAAACACTGTCGAGCTTGGCGCCGATGCGCTGGCACAGTTTTTCAACCGCGCCTGCCTGCGCCGCCCGTACCTGGCTGGCGGCGGCGCAAGCCGCCGCGGCGAGTGCCAGCGCAAGCCAGCACCCAACCAAACGAGCACAGGGATAAACCCTCACTTCATCGAGTGAACCGCGTTCAGAACCGTCGGGTGTATCTGCCTGCCGCCCAACGGTCCACGCATCCGAACCGATCCGGATTCCCTTACCACGCTGTGGCACGCCCCAAGCCGGCATCGGTCCCGGGCGAGGGCCTGGTAGGCTCGTGCTACGGCACCGAAGGACGGCTGGTGGCGCTTTCTTTGGCATCAAACAACGGACCAATGCTGCCGGCCACGACTGCAATTGACGCAGGTCAAACTAATGCCAACTTGGGTTGACCAGCGGCTTGACCCTGAAGTGGCTACGGACTTTAAGCTCCCGACGGTGGACAAAACTGCGACGACTCCCATGCTTCCGGCTTCGCTACGACCAACGCCACGTACGTGGACCGTACTCAGGCGGCTCAGCCTGATTCTACTGATCGGATCCTCCATGTACATCGGCATGATGACCCTCGGCGCGGGCGAGATACTCGCAGACTTGGGGGCTTTGCGCGACGCGCTTCGCGCAACCGGTACCTTCGGGCCACTGGCCGTCATGTCACTTATGACCGTGGCGGTGGTGCTGAGCCCGCTTCCCAGCGCGCCGGTCGCGCTGGTCTCGGGCGCACTGTACGGCCATACCTGGGGCACTGTCTATGTGTTGGTCGGCGCCGAGATCGGTGCATTGATCGCTTTTGCAATCGCGCGCTACGTGCGCCCGGCAGCACTGGCCGGCTGGCTTGAGGGACGACTGAGCTTCGGACGTTTTGATTCTCAGGATACGCTGATGCTGGCCGTATGCGTCAGCCGTCTGGTGCCGTTCGTCTCCTTTGATCTCGCAAGCTACGCAGCGGGACTGACGCCGCTTCGGCTTTGGCGGTTCGCACTTGCGACGCTCGTAGGTATTCTTCCGGCGAGCTTTACGCTCGCTCATTTCGGCGGCGAGCTGGGCTCTTTCGACGCCGGACGTGTAGCGCTCTCATTCGCAGTGCTCGCCTTACTTGGCGCATTGCCATGGATATGGGCGGCCGCGAGAAAATGGGTGCGCGACAGGAAACCACAATAGGCAGTTTTGGCCCTGCCGCGCTGTCGGTGACACTGGCAGACCATGACATTTTAGGATTGCATTTTTCTTCTGTGGAGGAACGACGATGAAATCACGAACGACGTTTTATCGCGCTGTACCATTTCTGGCTTTCCTGCTGATGGGCGGCGCGATCGCTCATACGGGACAGGGCGGAGGGTATAACGTGGACGATCGTACGGGGGGATACGGCATGGGTCATGGCATGATGGGCCGAGGAACGATGGGCCCGGGAATGATGGGAATGCCCATGATGTCAGCAGACAATCTCAGCCCTGAGCAACTGGATCGGATCGGCGAACACATGCAGCGCATGCACGAGCACATGGAAGCCATTGCAAACGCGAAAGACCCCGAAGCGCGTCGGGAGGCCGTCAAACGACATCTGCAGAGTATGCAGGCTTTCATGCACGAACGGCATGACATGATGGAGCATCAGTCCCCCCGTGGACAGGGCCGAGGTGACTGGCAACAGAACATGGAAGAGCGTATGCGCCAGATGGAACGGATGATGCAGAATCAGTAACGAGCCTGCAGGGGTCAAGTCTACGCATTACGCATCAGGAACACGCGACTATGGAAGAAACGAAGTTTATCGGCGTATCAGGCGCCCTGATCGTGGCAACCGCTCTGGTGTCAGGATCGTTGGCGTCGGCCGCAACCGGCACG
>JAHELT010000260.1 GCA_024644045.1 Chromatiales bacterium
GTAGTGTTAGCGGTTCTCCGAACCCCGAACTTAGCCTGCCCCCACCCCGCGAATCTTGATCACGGTCAAGCCGGGTGCCCGCTCGCCCGCCTCCGTGCGCGGTCGAGCCACAGACATCGCGTCAGTTTACAATCTGACATAATCGCCGGCGGCAAGGCCGGATACTTGAGCTGAGGTGAGGAGCCGCCCGATTCGTGAACGACAACCCACGCAGGATTGCAGTCCGCGAGAAGTACCTGGCGGCAGCCGTCGACGACCTGAAGATCGACCGCATACAGCGGCACATTCTTTTATGCTGCGATCAATCCAAGCCCAAGTGCTCGAAGCGCAAGGACAGCCTGGCGTCGTGGGAGTACCTGAAGGGACGGCTCAAGGAACTCGACCTGGTCGGAGAAGGCGGCATCTACCGGACCAAAACCAACTGCCTGCAGGTTTGCACGCACGGACCCATAGCGCTCGTCTATCCGGAAGGCGTGTGGTACCACTCGTGCTCACCCGAGGTCCTGGAAAGAATCATCCAGGAGCACCTGATCGGCGGCCAGCCGGTGGCGGAGTACGTGTTCACCACACATCCGCTGAGCACTGCGGCCGCGGAACGTCCCTCACGCGGCCGGCGAAGATAACATCGTGCCCTTAGCGGGGTGGTGCTGAGGAAGGTGCGGCGCGCGTTCAGGGCTCGACCTTCATTTTCACCCAGTGGCCGTAGGTGCCGGCGCTCTTGAACTCGACCAGCCGACCGACCTTGAGGTCGGACAGGGTCCCGGTGAGGGTCGTCTGCTTCATCGCCGAGCGGTCGAGCCAGATTTTCGTGTCGTCACCGAGCAAGGCGCGCACCGGGCCACTCGGCGTCCGCACGACGATCGTTTTGCTGGCGCGGTCGACACTTTCAAGCGTACCTCGCACCACGCCGCGCTCCCAGTTCGGGTAGGCCCCGATCGGGATGTACTGCTCGGTCATCATCTGGGCACCGGCGCTCGCGGCGAGCAGCCAGGCGGCAAGGGTCAGGCAAACCCGAATCGGGGTTTTATGCATCATCGGTCTCTCCATGTCGGCGCCGTTCAGGTTTCGACGAGGTCGTTTTTCGCCTCAAGCAGGGCCTTCAGCGCTGCCCGCGCCACCCTTCCCGTGGAGAAAACCCGACCCGGTATGGTGCTGGCCTGGGCCAGCGCTTCGCGCAGTGCCGCACTCGCAACCGGGTGCAGCGCGCCCGCTTCCAGCACCTCGATTGCATCCTCGATCTCGGCGATCGCCACCGTAGGCTGTTCCTTCGAAAGGCGCCCGACCAGGCGGCGGTTATCGCGTATCGCCTCCAGCAGCTCGGTCGCCGAGCGGATATTCTCCAGCGCGTTGATCACCCGCAGAAACGCCGACACGGCTTCCACCTGGGTGGCGTCGAGATTGATCGGTCCCCCGGTTGCACCCGCCAGCAGCTGTCCGGCGGGCGAATTGTTGAAGGCGTCGCCGTTGTAAAACGCCACCGCGCCCTCGAGCGTGGCGACGGAATTGTTGTGAAAGAAGGGCGCGGTGTCCGCCGCTTCGACCAACGGCGGGATGTTGAACTCACCAATGCCCGGGACGCCGAACCCGTCGTCCGGGGGCACGCGTTCGCCGCTGCGGTCGAACGGCTGGTCCGGCAGCGCCTCCACGCCGGTATTGAAGTTGATGTTGCCGACGCCCGGACCGAACACCGCCGGGCTGGCATTTGCCCCGGCGTTGACGTGGCACCCGAAGCACTTGCCGCTCGTCGGATCGTTGAACAGCTCCTGGCCACGCGCGGCCTGCAGGCCCTTCAGCGGCAGCGGCAGGGCCAGGTCCTCCTGGCGCCCCTGGGCGAGCATGAAGGCTTCCAGCGCATCCAGCTCCGCGTCCGTGGGAAGACGGAAATCCACGCCCGCGACGCGGTCCGTGCGCCGCGTGAAGTGCTGGATCACGGCGCCGACCGAGAACGCCCTCAGCGAGCCGTCGAGCGGCGCGCCGTCGCCCGACCACCCCGTGCGCGGCCCGTCGCGGCTGTCCACCGAGCGGCGCAGCCCCAGGGTGTGAGGGATGCCGCGCTGCGTGAACACGTTCTCCAGGTCCCCGAACCCGTCCAGGTTCTCGAGGATCAGGCCGAAATCGCGCATCAGGCGCGGATTCTCGAAGTTGTCCTCGAGCGCCTCGACGAACTCCGCCACGAACAGCGGATCGCGCTCGGGCAGGCCGGCGATGGACTTGGGCTCCAGCACGAAATTATTGTCGACGGGATGACAGGTCCCGCAGGTGCGGCCGTTGCCGGCGAAGGTCTCCTCGAAGAACAACGCCCGGCCCCGGTCGATGAGTTGCTGCTCGGGACTGGGATCCGGCTCCTTGGGCGCGGTACGGCAGCCGGCAAACAACAGCAGTACGGCAATGCCGGCACACACGGGTGCAGTAAAACGGGCGCGGGTCATAGTGACGGTCCTCCTTGCCAGAAAAGGATGTTGTTGTTCGCAATCGCGTCCGCTCCGTTTTGAGCACCGCATCGGCGTTTGGAGAGAAAGCGCTGTTACAATGATAGCGGTTGTTGCTTTTCTTTACACTACAGCATACGCCTCGCGCAGGCGCAGTGACGTTGGTCACTTACAACACTGATAGCCGGCGGTTCCCCGCCAACGATGGAGTGGAGAATGAAAAACCTGGTAATGATGACGGCCGCGGCCCTGCTCGTGCTCGCAGCACAGGCCCATGCGCAAACCACCCGGACGGGGGAGTACGCGCCCCTGTACTATGCCCTGAAGGGCGGCTTCATGCAGCCCGACGGAAAGAACAACGACTCTGCGTTGAATATCGGCGGCATGCTCGGGCAGCCGTTTCATCGTAACGTCGCCTGGGAAGCCGAGCTCACGCTGACCCTCTCCGATGGCGAGGTCGGCAACAACAGGGACTGGGACATCACCACGCTGGCCGGCTACGCCGTGTTTCGCGGCCCGCAGGGCGAGAAGCTTTCGCTCAAGGGCAAGGTGGGTATCAGCTACTGGGACAGCAGCAACGACGAAGATTTCAGCCTGTCGACCGGCATCGGCCTCGGCATCCGCGCCGGCAAGTCCGGCATCGTTGATCTGGAGTTCACGGAGATCGACGACCAGGTCGACTTTATCAGCGTCGGCTACATCTTCAACTACCGCTGAAGCGGCGCGGGAGTTCGGCGCCGGCGGCCGCCGACCGGCCCGGTTGAATCGGCTACCGGCCGGTCCCCGCTCAGTGCGCGTAGCGCCCCCCGAGATGCTGCGCCAGAAAGCGTTCGAGGCGTTGCGCCATGACGAGCCGGTTCTGCCATTTGCGAATCGAATGCCCCTCGTCTTCGAACACCAGGTATTCGAGCGCCTGACCGTTACGGCGCATCGCGGCCGCAATCCGGTCTGAATGCTCGCGCACGACGCGCACGTCGTTGGCGCCCTGAATCATGAGCAAGGGGCGCCGGATCTGGTCCACGAAGTTGATCGGCGAGCGCGCCGCCATGTCCGCGCGGTCCTCGGGGTCGGCCGGATCGCCGACATAGTCCAGCCAGCGATGCATCCACTGCTTCCAGTACGGTGGGAACGTCTCCGCAGTACGCACCAGGTCCGCCACGCCCACGATGTTCACACCGGCCGCAAACACCTGCGGTGTGAAAGTGAGCCCCACCAGCGCGGCGTAGCCGCCGTAGCTGCGCCCGTAGATGGCGATGCGATCGGGATCCGCCACGCCCTCGGCAACGGCCCAGCCGACGGCGTCGATCAGATCGTCGTGCATTCGACGCGCGAACTCGCGTCTCGAGGCCTGCTCGAAAGCGCGCCCGTACCCGGTCGAGCCGCGGTAGTTGACGCTGAGGACGGCGTAGCCGCGGTTGGCGAGAAACTGATCCGTGGCGCGGTAGCCCCAGCGATCGCGGTACCAGGGCCCACCGTGCACGTTAAGCACCAGAGGCAGGTTGGCACCGCCGGTGCCGCGCGGCACCGTCAGGTACCCGTGAATGCGCAATCCGTC
>JAHELT010000261.1 GCA_024644045.1 Chromatiales bacterium
CTGGCGCCATGGACCTGTCGGCCTATCTGGCGCTGGATGCCGAAGCGGTGACCCGGGGGCACCCGCTGCTGCTGCTGAAGGTACTCGACCCGAAGCCGCAGTCGGTGCTCGGCGACCTCTATTTCGAGGTACATGAAGAGAAGCAGGAAGTTTATGTAGTAACGCATGTCGACCCTGACGCGTGGCCCGACGGGATCGGTAAAATCCGTTTCGGCATGGACCAGCAACAGCGCGCAGGGCACGCTGACGACGGCGCCTTTCGCGACGCCTATCGGGAAGCCGTTGCAGACTATGAACGGGTACGACGACAAATTGATGCCGCCGCAGCGTCCGCGGATGGCGACCTCACAACCATCGAAAAGCGCCTGCGTAACGCGATGGAAGCCTTTACGGCGGTGCGGGATCTGCGCGTGGGCGACGTGGTGCGGGTGCCGACCTGGACCCCCCATTCACTGCAGCACGGCGTACGCGTTGTCGAGTTCCAGACGCCTACCTACGAGCGCTACATCATCTCGTTTGCGCAGCGGGTGCTGACCCAGGACCACTGGGATACCGATCACGCCGTTACAAACATGCGGCTGGACCCGCCGTCGCCGGAGCAGTTCGAGAAAGTCGCCGATGGCATCGAGCGTATTGCGCGCTTTTCCGATTTCAACGTGTGGCGCGCCACCCTCGCAGACGCCCCGTTGACGCTGCCTGCTCACATCCCCTACGCGGTGTGTATGTGTATCGACGGCACCATCATGGTTGGAAATCTGCGTCTGACAGCCGAGGAGGCTGCGTTGATTCCGGCGACCGGCATTGACCACAGCAAGGTCACCGGCCCTGGACGGGTGCTGGTGGCGGCGCCAGATCTGTGAAATTTCTGACCCGCCGCGCCACTTTCCTCCTCGTTGTGCTGGCCGTTGCCGGCCTGGTGCTGGTATATCCACCGCTGCGGCTGCTGTCCTGGCTGTGGCCGGAGCTGGGGCCCGCATGGGGAACCGCGCTGCTGCTCTTTGCGGTGCCGTTCGGGGTTCGTCTGCTGCACGAACGCACCAACCAGGCCTGGTCCCGCGCGCTGACCGCCGTCATCATGACCTGGCTGGGCATCTGCTTTTTGCTCCTGTGCCTGATGCTGCCGGCCGAACTGTCGAATCTGTTCGGCCTGACAAACTCAAAAACGCTGGGACAGACGGTACTGGCGCTGGCGGTACTGCTCACCGTTTACGGCATCTACAACGCGCGCCGCCTGCATGTGAAGGTGGTCGATCTCAATGCCCCAGCCGCCTGCCGCGGTCGCCGGCTGGTGCAGATATCCGACGTCCACATCGGTTCGCGCCAGCCCGGGATCCTGCGCCCCATCGTCGAGAGCATCAACGCGCTGCAACCAGACTACGCGCTGATTACCGGCGATCTCATTGACATGCACGGGATCAGCGAGGCGGACCTCAGCCCGCTGGCTGACATCGAAGCACCGACGCTGTTCTGCATCGGCAATCACGAACGCTACGTGGATCTCGAAGCGATCTGCGAACGGTTGCGCCGGCTCGGCGTCGAGGTGCTGCGTAACGCAAGCACCCAGCGCAACGACTTTCAGTTCATCGGCATTGACGACGCCGAGCGGAAGGATCAGGTGGCGCGCGAGCTCAAAAACCTGCACCCCGCCGATGCCAGCTATCGGGTACTGCTCTATCACCGTCCGGACGGCGCGCCGGACGCTGCGGCCTGGGGCGCGGATCTCATGCTTACCGGACACACCCACCGCGGGCAGATTTTTCCCTTCAACTTCCTCGTTTCCCGCGTGTTTCCCGAGCTGTACCAGATGTACCAGCACCCGGACATGAAACTCTACGTATCGCCCGGCACCGGCACCTGGGGGCCGGTGCTGCGGCTGGGATCCAAGTGCGAAATTACGCTGTTTAGGCTACTGTAGAGCGCTTCTTAACACTGACGGATAGCGACGTGGCGGAATCAGGTTGGCAGGAACCGGGCGAGCTGATCATCGAACAGATCGAGATTGGTCCGATGCAGAATTTCACCTACATCGTCGGCAGCCGGGAAACCCGCGAAGTGGCCATCGTCGACCCGGCCTGGGACATCGACTCGCTGCTCAAGCACCTCGAGGAGCGCGACTACACGCTGACCGCGGCACTGGCCACCCACTACCACCCGGACCACATCGGCGGCTCCATGGGCGGACACAACATCGAAGGCATCGCCCAGCTGATGGAACACAAGCCCGTCAAGGTTTACGCCCACAAACACGAGGCGGACGGGATCAAGAAGGTCACCAGCCTGTCCGACTCCGACATCGTTAAAGTCGAGTCCGGCGATACGCTGAAGCTCGGCAACGTCGAGGTGGAGTTTCTGCATACCCCGGGCCATACGCCCGGCAGCCAGTGTTTTCGCATCAAGAACACCCTTGTTTCCGGAGATACGCTGTTCATCAACGGCTGCGGCCGCGTCGATCTGCCGGGTTCGAACTCCGAAGATATGTTTCACAGCATGCGCAAGCTCGCCACATTGCCGGAGGACACGCTGCTGCTGCCCGGCCACAACTACGGCCACGTTCCCAATGCCACCCTGGGCGAGACGAAAGGGATGAACGTATACATGAACGTCGACGACCTGGAGACCTGGAAAAACTTTATGGGCCACTGACGGCCAGGCTTCACCGCATGCTCGGGGGAGCGCTGCGGGACGAGCCTCAAGCAAATAAGGGGGAGACAACATGAAAACCGGCACTTTCACCGGCTTTGATCTATCACTGCGCGAGCCAGGCGTCGCCTGGTTTCAATTCAATTCACCCGAGCGCCTGAACGGCATGACCACGGCAATCAAGCGCGATCTCATCGAAGCGGTCACCCAGGCTCAGATGGACAACAACGTGCGGGTGCTGGTTTTCACCGGTACCGGCCGCGCCTTCTGCGCCGGTGACGACCTGCGCGCCTATCGCGGCGTCGACCTCGGCGGCGAGCCGCTGGTTGACCCCATTCCACCCGGTCACGATACGGCGCTTGGCACCTACAACGGCTTGCGCACGATCTCCCAGGCGCTCAACTCCGCGGTGCGCAATCTCGACAAGCTGACCGTCTGCGCGTTGAACGGCGTGGCGATCCAGACCGGATTTTCACTGGCGCTGTGCTGCGATTTCCGCATTGCCGCCGATTCTGCGCGCATGGGCAGCGCCACCCTGCGTTTTGGTCTTCTGCCGGACGAAGGCGGACAGTATCTGCTGGTCGAGGCCATGGGCGTTGCCAAAACCATGGACTTCATCATGCGCAAGCGCATCGTCGAAGCTCAGGAGGCGCTCGCGCTTGGCCTTGTGCACGAGGTGGTACCCGCCGCCGAGCTGGAAGACGCCGCCATGGCGCTGGCCACCGAGCTCGCCAACGGACCGCAGGTTTCCATGCGTCTGTTGAAGCGCTCCATCTACAATGCCGCAGAGCTCACCTGGTCCCAGGCGCTGGACGAAATAGCCGCCAAAACCGCGGTCAGTGACCACCATCCCGACGCGCGCGAGGGGGTGACGGCATTCAACGAAAAACGTGACGCGAAGTTCAACGCCTGGTTGGAAGCCGACGCATGAGCGAGCTGGTCACTTACGAAACCAAAGGCCGGGTGGCGCTTATCACCATCAACCGACCGGAGCGCATGAACGCTCTGAATGAAGATGTGATTGTCGGTCTGCAGAACGCCTGGCGCCGGTTCGAGGCGGGCGACGAAAGGGTGGCGGTGCTGCACGCGTCAGGCGACCGCGCTTTTTCCGTCGGCGCAGATGTCAAAGATCCGCCGAAAGAAATGTGGCAGGGCGTGCCGAGCGTCGGCGCCGAAGTTAACAAGCCCGTCATTGCGGCGGTACATGGCTGGTGTATCGGCGGCGCCTACTGCATCGTGCAGATGTGCGATCTGGTGGTCGCCTCGGCGAACACGACGTTCAAATACCCAGAAGCTCAGCTCGGCTTCACCGGCGGGCTGATAACCAGCGC
>JAHELT010000289.1:0-22376 GCA_024644045.1 Chromatiales bacterium
TTACAGGCAGTGGCTGGATGAACCGGCGATGATGTATACCTGTGCCTACTGGAAAGAAGGAACCCGAGACATCGACCAGGCGCAGTTCAACAAAATCGAGCACGTTTGCCGCAAGATCAGACTCGCACCCGGTGAGTCGGTCGTGGACATCGGTTGCGGTTTCGGCGGTTTCATGTTCCATGCGGCTGAGCGCTACGACGCCAGCGTATGCGGCATCAACATTACACCCGAACAAGCCAGCTACGTGAACCAGGAAGTACGCCGGCGCCGCCTGCGGGGCCAGGTGGAGATCCGTGAAGCCGATTTCCGCACGGCGCACGCGCAGTTCGACAAAGTGGTATCAATCGGTGTGCTCGAGCACGCGGGCCGTGACCAGCTCCAGGCGGTCGTCAGGGCGCATGCGGATTTCCTCAAACCGGGCGGGCTGGGCCTGCTGCATTTCATCGGGCACGTCGGCGAGCACGATACGGAGTTCTACATTCGCAAGCATATTTTTCCCGGCGGCTGGATTCCCGGGCTGGCACGGACCATCACGGAGATGGAACGCTGCGGCCTCGAGATCCTCGACATCGAAAACCTGCGCCGCCACTATGCGCTCACTCTCGACGCCTGGTCCGAGCGTTTCCAGCGCAACTGGCCGACCATCCGCCGGCTCGACCCGGTGCGTTTCGACGAAGCGTTCCGGCGTAAGTGGCTGACATACCTGATTTCCTGTGCCGAGATGTTCCGCTCGCCCTACGCGCACACGAACCTGTTCCAGATCCTGTTCAGCAAGGGCAACGTGGACATGGAACACCATCCGATGAGCCGGGACTATGTGTACACGGAACCGCAGCGCACAGCGCGCCTGGCGTCGAACCTTTGAGCACAGCCGCTTACCTCGAACGCCGGTCGCAGGTGGCCAGCGCGCTGGGCTCGGCACGCCAGATGCGCTTGCGCAAAACGACCTCAAATCTGTTCAGAGACCGTCCGGCACCCGGACGGAGCGCGCTCGACGTGAGCCGGTTACATCACGTGCTGGCGGTCGATCCGGTTCGGCAGTTCGTCGACACCGAAGGCATGACTCCCTATGATTCGCTGGTCGAGGCGACGCTTGCAGAAGGGGTAATGCCCTGCGTGGTGCCGCAACTGCGCTCGATCACGGTCGGCGGTGCGGTCGCCGGCATCGGCATCGAGTCCTCATCCTTCCGCTATGGGCTGGTGCACGAGACGGTGCGCGAACTGGATGTGCTGCTCGCCGATTCGACGGTTCTCACTTGTACGCCGGACAACGAGCATCGCGACCTTTTCTTCGGTTTTCCGAACAGCTACGGCACGCTGGGTTATGCGCTGCGGGTGCGGGCCGACACTGTCCCTGTACAGCCCTACGTCACACTGACCCATCACCCGTTCACATCGGGGCGCAGTTTTTTTACAGCCCTGGGTCGGTTCTGCGACGCGCAGGTGGATTTCGTCGAGGGCGTGGTGTTCGATCGCGGGTCGCTGTATGTCACCACGGCGAGTTTCGTCGACACGGTGCCCTTCGAAAGCGACTACCGCTTCGAGCATATCTATTACCGTTCCATTCGCGAGCGCGAGCGCGATCACCTGTCTATCGGCGACTACCTGTGGCGCTGGGATACGGACTGGTTCTGGTGTTCCCGCAACCTGTGGGCGGACAAGCCGCTGGTGCGCCGGTTGCTGGGGCGCGAACGGCTGAATTCGCGTTTCTATCAAAAGGTCATGCGCTGGAACAGCCGCTGGGGCGTGGCGCGGCGCCTGGAGCGGCTCGCAGGCAGGTACCGGGAATCTGTTATCCAGGATGTGGTGATTCCACTGCAGCATGCACCCGAATTCCTGGAGTTTCTGGTGCGCGAGATCGGTATCGCACCGATCTGGGTGTGCCCGGTCCGCCACCGCAACGCGCAGCACCGTTTCCCGCTGTTCCGCCTCGACCCGGATAAGATCTACCTCAACTTCGGTTTCTGGGACGTCGTGCATACCCGCCGAATGCACGTGACCGGTCATTTCAATCGTCTGGTCGAGGAGGCGGTTGCGCGGCACGAGGGAACAAAGTCCCTGTATTCGGACAGCTACTACACGCGCGATGCCTTCTGGCAGCAGTACGACGAACAGGCCTACCGCGCGCTCAAGGCCCGTTACGATCCCGAATCAAGGTTCGGCGATCTTTACGACAAATGCGTGCGCGCAGCGCGGGCCCGGCACTGAGCCGACCATACCGCCGGCGAAAGCTGCGTTTCGACAGCGTTGCCCGGGTCCGGCACCACTGTGCATTTCTACACGCGAAATCCGCGGGTCCTCACACGCCCCACGCCGCCCGCATCGCGTACGCCACGATCAGCAACAGGCCGGTCGCCAGATGCATGCCGATGGTCGCTGCGTTCGCCAGGAGCATTTCGTAGGGCAACCGGCGCCGGTCAGCGTCCGGCGCATTCCATTTCGGCAGCCAGCCCCGCACCGTCCGAATGGCCAGTACGCCCAGCCACATTCCGGGCAGAGCGAGTAACACGAAGGGCGTAGCGAGCGCCGGTTCGAGGAAACCGACCACGGCAAGCAGGCCGATCGCTACCGCGCCCAGCGCTGCGAGGTATTCATACAGGCGCAGCGGTCGCTCGAAATGCACACTGTCACCCGCGCCTGCGGTGCGTTCGACCAGCGTTCGCTTGCCGGCCTCCCGGTCAGCCGGCACATCCGGAAACTCGTTGATCCACACGATCATGGTGACCAGCACCGCGATCGGCAGCGAGGCGAGCAGCGGCATAGCCCAGCCCCACGACGGCAGCAGTCCGGCAGTCAGCGTGTAGTGCGCACCCAGCACCATCACCGGCCCGAAACCGATCGCGATGGCAAGCTCACCCCAGCCACGGTAGCTCAAGCGGTACGGACCGAGCGTATAGGCCGCACCGAGCACGCAGCCTAGCAGGCCGACGGCCAGCAACGGCGTGAGCGCGAACGGTGAACCCCCGATCGCGGTGTTCAGCAGCAAGCCGATAGCCACGGTGGCAGCGAAACATGCGGCCGCAGCGAACGCGATTTTCCAGGGTGCCAGCAGCCCTGCCTGGATCACACGGCTGCCGCCGTTAAAGGGGCTGGGCACCTGGTTCCACTCGTCGTTGCGGCTCAAATGATCGCCGTAGTCGTTGGCGAGATTGGTACCCGCGTGCGCGCACAACGCGCCCAGCACCACCAGCCAGAACCGCGACCAATCCCACACGCCGGCAAGGCCCGCGATTCCAAGGTCGCCATAGGCAATCGTGGCGCCCAGCAGGACCGGGATCAGTGTGGCCGTAAAAAAAGGCGCACGCAGCGCGCGCAGCCACAACAGAATGCGGGTACGCGTGGCGTGCAGGAATTGCTGCCCGCTCGAGCGCCTGTTCGCCGGATATTCGCGCCACTCGAACTGTGGCTGGGCGTGGAAATCGACATACTTGATCGTGGTGGGACGGACCCGATAGTAGCCCACCACCTCATGTTGGTTGAGGAACTCGTCGTCCATATAAGGTTTGAAGGCATCCGTCACTCCCAGTATTGCCTCCCGTGCACGCGCGCGGGCAGCCGTGTCGACGATTTGCTCGCAGTGAGCGGATATCTGCAGGCCACGAATGCCTTCCTGGTCGCGGGGCCAGATCGCGACTTGCACGGTCGGATTGCAGCGGATCTGTTCGGCTTTACGCGATGGATTGAAGGTAAAAAAAACCAGATCGTCTCCGTCGCGGGCAAAAAATACCGTGGCCCCCGAGGCGTTGCCGTCCATCGAGGTTGCGATAAACATGCGCTCTGCCGAATCGAGCACGGCGTCGATACGGCGATCCAGGTCGCTGACGCGGTGAACGGCGCCGGAATCGTTCATTTCTCCGCCCCGCGTGCAGAACAAGAGGCGCGCGCACGCCTTGCGAACGCGGTCATGATGTTTCGTGCCATAGTTGGGATGAGCAGCCTCGAAACCCGCTCCAGTAGCGGCGAACGAAAACTGCATTCTATGTCAAGTTGGGCCAGGCAATCTGCGCCTCGGGGTTCAAATCGCCACTCGAGCACGAAATGGCGGAACGCGGCGTGATCGGACTCGATATGGATGCTCCGCGGCGGATCGAGGACGGCACGAGAGTCAAAATGCAGCGCGAAACCTCCAACCGCCACGCTCTGCTCTACCGTTAACCTGTTCCCGGATCGCTCGCGTACTTCGACGCTGCGCCAGCCGGGCAGGAACTCGGGATAGGCTTCGACCTCTGCCACTAATGCGAATAATTCCTCCTGGCGATGCGGGAAACAATCCGTCAGTGTGATGCGTTGCATACTTTGGCGCGACTGAGCCCCGTATACATCCGCCATCAATTCTTCATGGAGAACAGCTTGATCAGGTCGGCGCGCGCCAGAATACCCGTCACACGAGCGTTTTCGTCGGTCACCACGAGCCGCTTTATCTGATGATTGTCCATCAAGCGCACCGCCGTCTGCAGCGTTTCATCTCCGGATACGGTAACCGGATTCGGGGTCATGATGTCGTCGACTATCGTGCCCATGGTTTTTTTACCCCGTCGTTTTCGAATGATGACATCGAGCACGCCTCCGAGGCTAATGCCGCTCATGTCCAGCGCGGACAGAAAATCGGATTCGGTCAGGATGCCAATCAGCTTGCCGTCGACGTCGACCACCGGAATACCGCTTACATGATGATCGATCATGCTTTTCGCAGCCGCGGACAGGGGCGTGCCCTCAGTAGCGGTCACCACCTCGGTGCTCATCACGTCGGCAATGCGCATGCTGGTGGAACGCCGGACCTGGGGCGTTGTCTCCAGGTCCTTACCCAGGAAATTCATGTGTGAGGGCAGCAGAGGCACGTTCGGCATCCGCCCCGGCAGCAGCATGTGCCAGTATACCCACTTGAACGCCAGCTTCCCCATGTGGTTTATGTAGCTCTCCTTCAACAGCGAGAATGGCCCGAAGTGCGGCAACGGAAATGAGCCTTCCAGCGGCTCCATGTCGTAGTTGAAATCGATGAGCAAGGCCTTGTGGTGTCCTGATTCGATGAAACAGTTGGAATGACCATCGAAACTCGGTAGCGGTTTCTTATCCTCTATCTCACGCAGCAGGTTTTCTACCACGGTATCGGCCTCGAAATGTGTCACGGAACCGGCCTTTGACGTTGACACGTTCGAATTGTCGCCGAGAACATAGACGTGTTCGGCCTTCCTGGCCTTCAGTGTCCTCGGATCGGTGAGAATATAACCCGTGCCATCGCCGATTCCCGAGTCTTCGATGACGGACGGGCCGAGGTTTGGGGGCACGGCGCACAGCAAGTCATACTCGACGCTGGCACCCTCATACGAGTTGATGGTCTTCTGTTCGGCATTCACGCTCTCGATGGAAAAATCGGGAACGATATTGATTCGCTTGTTCGCTGCGATCTCGGACAGGACGCGGTTCGCGTTGGGTTTGGTGAACGCACCGCTGAACGGCGTGACCAGCGTGATATCAATTTGATCCCGTATGCCCTTCAACTCGAAATAGTAGTCTGCCAGAAACGCGAACTCGATCGGAGCCACGGGGCACTTGATGGGCATTTCGGCGATGTCGATAACCAGTCGCCCTTCACGCATTTGTGCGAGCGCCTGTTGCAGCGCCATTGCGGCATCGAGCGTGTAGAAGGTATGTACATCGCCGCCCATGGCGGATTCCATGCCATCCACTTCCTCGGACGCAATCCGGCAGCCCATCGCGCTGATCAGCCAGTCGTAGGGATAGGTGCCATCGCTGGTCTCGATTTTGCGCGCCTCGTGGTCGATCAGCTTGACCTCGGCGTTTACGAATCGCGCTGCGCGCGGCAAGGGCGTGCTGATATTCTTTACGATGTCCTCCGGCCCGCTGTAGCCATACAGCGCGAAGGGGAGAAACAGGAGGCCGGCCTGATAGACGTGTTGCTGTTCCCGGTCGAACACCGTGACGGCCCACTCCCTGAGGTCCAGCCGCTGGACCAGCAGATTTGCGATCAATGTCCCGCCGGTTCCGGCGCCAAGCACGGCGATCTGTTTCATTCGTGACTCCATCGAAACGTCCAGTAAACGAGCATCCTAGAGACCGATCGCGCAGTAAAAGCTGATCTACGGCAAGTTCTCGTCCGGCCCATGGTCAGGGTTCGGCGGTCTGACGGCGTTTGATAAGCAGCGAGCGGATCAGGTCATCCCGCTCCATCTCGTCCAGCCGGTCCTCCATGTCCTTGATATCATGATTCAATTCCGGCAGCACGATGTGCTCCAGCGCGTTGACGCGCCTTTGCGTGCGTCTGAAAACATCGGTCAGCCTCGCCAGGTTGTTCTCGGCCACGGCGAGCTCGCTCAACAGTGGCAGCGCTTCGGTTAACGCCTGGCGCGCCGCTGCGAGCTCGAGCGAGACTATCCAGCTTTCCTCTACGTCCGGCTCCGGCTGCGCGGGCGGTTCGATGGCGGTCTCCACCCAGGCGGTGCCCATCCGATTCACGAGTGTCCATTGCACCGCCGGTGCGCCGGTTTCGGCGGCCGCGAAGCGCACGAGGCCCGACTGCCCGTGGCGCATCACGGTGCGTTGAAACAGGATTCGCAGCCGGTCGAAAGCGGCGCTGGCGTCGGCAATCAGGCGCTCGGTGTGGGTGACCTGCTGGACCAGCAGATGCGCCAGCAGATCGCGCCGATCCTCGAGCACAGAGCGACCCTCGCGCACCAGCTGACGCTCAGCCTGCCGCTCCAGCAGCAGTGTTTTCGAGGGCGCTTCATCAGCCATGGCGATGCGCAACGATGTGCTCGGCGATCTGCCGATCCGCCAGACGAACCAGCGATTCGTCAGGCAGCTGCGCGAGAAGCCGCCACGCGATGTCGAACGTTTCTTCGAGCGTCCTGCGCTCATCGCCCTGATCAAGAAACTCGCTCTCCATGCGCTCCAGAAAAGCCAGGAGGTCGCGATCAGAAGCGGAAAGCCCCTCTTCGCCCACCACGCTGGAGAGCAGCTTCAGACGTTGTGCCTGTGCATAGGACGAGTAAAGCTGTGCCGCCAGTGCCGGGTGATCGGCGCTCGTCATCCCTGCGCCTGTACCCTTATTCATCAACCGCGATAGGCAGGGCAGCAACGCCACCGGTGGAAACACGCCGCGCCTCTCCAGGTCGCGCGAAAGCACGATCTGACCTTCGGTGATGTAACCGGACAGATCGGGGATGGGATGCGTGATATCGTCGTTCGGCATGGTCAGGATCGGCACCTGCGTGATCGAGCCCGCACGATCCCGGATCCGTCCCGCGCGTTCGTACAAGCTCGCCAGATCCGAGTACATGTAGCCCGGATAACCCTTGCGGCTCGGCACCTCCCCGTGGCTCGACGACACTTCGCGTAACGCCTCGCAGTAGTTGGTGACATCTGTGACGATGACCAGAACATGTCGCCCCTCATGGTACGCGAGATACTCGGCCGCAGTCAGAGCCACACGCGGTGTCAGGAGGCGTTCGGCGCTCGGATCGCTGGCGAGATTGAGAAACAGCGCAATCCGCTCCAGGGCCCCGTACTCGTCCATTTCCCTGCGGAAGTGATCGGCTGTATCGAACGTCACGCCGATCGCGGCAAAGACAATGGCGAAGTCGGTGGAATCAGTGCCGCGCAGTCGCGCAAAGCGTGCAATATTCGAGGCCAGCCGATCATGGCTCAAACCGCTGCCGGAGAACACCGGCAGTTTCTGTCCGCGGACCAGTGAATTCATCGCGTCTATGGCCGAGATGCCCGTTTCTATGAATTCGCTTGGCACGTCGCGTCGCACCGGATTGATTGCATTACCGTCGACGCGCATTCTTGCGCGCGCCGGGATCGGCGGGCCGCCGTCGGTCGGTTTGCCCAGGCCGTCGTACACCCGCCCCAGCATCCCGGGCCCCACGTCGAGTGTTACGGGCTCGTCGAACAGGCGCAGCCTGGTGCCCTGTAGCGACAACCCGTCGGTGCCCTGGAAGACTTCCACGATGATCCGATCTTCGGAAATAGCGACCACGCGTCCGCTGCGAATCGCATCCTCAGGCGTGATCACGTCGACACGATCGTAAAGTCCCGCACCGCGAACGTTACGCACGAAGACCAGCGGTCCCTGTACGCTGGTCACGCCGGTGTGCAGAAGGCTGCGAGCAGCCGAGATCATGCGGCGTTGTCATCGTTTTGCGCGAACGTCGGCGCCAGTGCCGAGAAAGCTGTACTGATATCGTGTGTCAACGCGGAGAACGCCTCGAGATCGTCGTTGGCAATGTCTTCTCCCATGCGCTGCACGCGTCTCACCACAGGCAGCGTCAATATCGTGTCCGGGTCCACACCGGCCTCCACCACGCGTTGGGACTGGCTTAGAAAATCGTCGGCGACGTTGAGCATGCTCATCTGTTTTTCAGACGAGCAGTAGCGGTCGATCTCGGAGAACGCCGACTGTCGCAGCAGTGCTTCGACGACAATTTCGGCGCAAACGAGCACGAGACGTTGCGCGGCCGGCAACGCATCCCGCCCTACAATCTTGACCATCTTCTCCAGGCGCGATTGCTCTTCCAGCAACGCGAGTACGTTTTTAGTAAGACTTGCCCAACGCACACCGCCATGGCTCGTCCACCAGCGTTCCGTGTGCTGAACATAGCCCGAGTAACTTTGCAGAGGATCGATCGCAGGATAAAAACGCGCCTGCGCGCGCACCTTGTCGAGTGCCAGAAAGCTCTTGACGTAGCGGCGTGTATGCGCGGTGACGGGCTCGGAAAAATCGCCGCCGGGCGGTGAAACCGTCGCGACCACCGTTAGCGATGCCGGAACACCCTGCAAGGTGGACACGCTGCCCGCGCGTTCGAAGAACTCGGCCAGACGCGTCGGTAGATAGGCAGGATATCCTTCCTCCGCCGGCAGTTCCTCGAGCCGTCCGGAAATCTCGCGCAGCGCCTCTGCCCAACGCGATATCGAGTCTGCAAACAACGCCACGTGGTGGCCCTGGTCGCGATAGTACTCGGCGATCGTCATGCCCGTATAAATCGACGCTTCCCTGGCTGCGACCGGCATATTGGACGTGTTGGCAATGAGCACGGTGCGTTCCATGAGTTTGCGTCCAGTAAGCGGGTCCTCCAGTTCAGGGAACTCGTCGAGCACGTCAGCCATCTCGTTACCGCGCTCGCCGCAACCGACATACACGATGACATCGGCGTCGCACCACTTGGCCAGTGTTTGCAGCAGTACGGTCTTACCGGTGCCGAACCCACCCGGCAACGAGGCGGCGCCGCCTTTTGCAACCGGGAAAAAGGTGTCGATGATTCTCTGCCCCGTCAGCAGCGGCTGTTCGGTCGACAGGCGTCTGGCGCTGGGGCGCGGCTGACGTATCGGCCACCGATTCACCATCGCTATCTGCCGCTCACCGGACTCGCCGTGCAAGCGGGCAATCGTCTCCGCGCCTTTGTAGTCGCCCTGGGGTGCAATCCACGTCAGCGTTCCGCTTACGCCTGGTGGCACCAGAATGCGGCTGCTGGTATTGCCGCTCTCCGGTACCTCACCCAGCACCGTGCCGCCGACTACGGCCACACCGACGTCGAGTTTCGGGGTGAATCGCCAGCGCTGTTCCGGGTCGAGCGCCGGCGCCTCCACGCCTGCACGAAAAAAATCACCGTGGCTGCTGGCGATGGTGCTGAGCGGCCGCTGGATCCCATCGAACATGCTGCCAAGCATTCCCGGGCCCAGGCTCACAGCCAGCGGCAATCCGCTTCCCCGAACCACAGCGCCCGGTTTCAGGCCTGTCGTGTCCTCGAATACCTGCACTGTGACCGCATCGCCGTCGAGCCGGATTACTTCCGCAGCGAGTCGCTCCTCGCCGACGAACACGGCTTCTTTCATCTGCAGCGATCCGACCGGTCGCGCCTTGAGCACGGGTCCGTTTATCCAGAATACTCGCGCTTCACTCATGCTCGCGGAACCCGGTTTCGCCTTCGACCAGGATAGCGGCGACTTGCTCAAGAACGCCGTCGACCAGCGCGTCACACTGTTTACTCAGCGTGCCGTCGAGCTCGTGATCGGTCCACTCGACAATCAGTCCAGCGGGCCGTTGTTCATCGATCCTGATGCTGAACTCGCCAGGGCGCTCAGCGGCCATCTCCCTCAATCTCCCGACCACGGCGCCGGAAGTGCCGGCACCGCAAACGATGTTCAATGCTTCGGACGACGCCAGCTGTTGCGCCGAGGCGATCCAGTAACGGCACCACTGTAACTGGCGATCCGGGTCGAGCCACGCCTGCATGAAAAGCCTATTGGCCAGGCTGAGCACTTCGCTACGCACAGCATCGAGTATCTGCCAACGCTGGCGAGTGAGCTCGGAGCGGATCTTGTACATATAGCGATCACGCTGCCTGCGCTCCCGCTCTCGCGTAGCCGTGATGACGCGGCGGGCGAGCTGCCGCGCCTGCTCATGCGTTTGTCGACGCAGCGCGGCGACTTCAGCCGCGACTTGCTGATCGATCGCCGCGATTTCCAGGTCCCGATCGCGCGCGATCTTGTCCAGAAACACCTGAACGTGCTGCGCGTGGAACTCGACAGGGAAGTCGGTGCCCATTGGTGGTTGTGTCAGGAGACGCCGAGAACCAGGCGTGCATGTTCCACTGAGCGTGTGGACAGCGCGTCGTCTCGATGCAGGCAGGGGACCGCGATGATCGGCGGCAGCGGCTCGCTGCGAAGCAGCGATGCGATGTGCTCAGCCACGAGCGCGGCGTGCCCGTTTTCGATCAAGATCAGTTCGCTGTACTCGCGCGCCGCGGCGAGATCCGCGATTACCGCGGCGGGTTCCAGCGGCGGGGAGTAGAGCGTCGCTCCGACCAAAGAAAACCCCAGCGCGGAAAGCGGGTCCCCAATGTAGCTGAAACGCATCGCCACCGGAATTCAACCGAGTCGGTTAAGAATCATGATCGATATGATCAGGCCGTAGATCGCGATCCCTTCGGCAAGGCCCACCAGCACCAGCGTACGGCCGAACAGCTCGGGGCGTTCCGCGACCGCCCCCACGGCGGCCGCCCCGACGCTGCCGACAGCGATACCGGCGGCCAGCGCGGACAACCCGGTGGCAACAGCGGCCGCCAGATACCCCCAGCGCAGCACCCCGGGATCCAGGCTGGCAGCCGATTGCTGCGCGAGCACGCTCGGGGACAAAACCAGCAGTGTGGCGTACAGAACACTTGCGGTTATGGCGATCGTGCAAACCGCGATGAGAAGCATTGTGGCTTTATTCTTCATTGACAGATCCGCTTTAAGGTTGCGACCGGGGACCGGATACGGAATGCTCGCCTCCCGGCAGTGACAGTGGCGTGAATCCTGTGCCCTCTCCCGCATAGAAACGGCGAAAGAACTCGAACATCACCAGGCGGGTCGTCTGGATTGACACAACAAGTCCTTCCAACGCAATGACTACGGCATTGCCCACGATGAGCAGGAAAGCGCTCAGCCACACCGATTCCGCCAGGGCCGCCAGCGCAATCACGGCGGCGCTCAGTCCGGAATGCGCCAGAGCGAATGCGCCGAGTCTGGCGAAAGACAGCGTATTGATCAGCAGTTGCACTGCGAGTTCCAGCAATTCCACGAATCCGCTCGCCATCGAGGCGAGCACTTTCACCAGCGACGTTTGCGCGAGATGCGCCAGGATCGCAGAACCCGTTACGAACCAGAAGACACCGAGCAGCGCTATCGCTATACCGAGGCGCCAATCCAGCAGCCCGATTGGCATCGCAACGCAATAGATCAGCACTAACGCGAATTCGCGAAGCCACCAGCCGCGGCTTGCCGCGCGCCATCTTGCCTGCAGGCCCGACAATACCAAGCCGACACTCAGGAACACAAATCCGAACACCAATGGCAACGCCAGAACGGTAAGCGGCTCTGCCATCGGATGCAGCCACAGGGCGGGTATCAGGTGCTCGTTGCAGAAAACCGACCCGAAGGCAAGGCCGAATGCGATGGAAACCGCGCCTGCGGGCAGCAGCAGAACCAGAAACGGAAAACGCCGACGCAGAAACCAACCGGCCACGACGAGCACCATGCCGTGCCCGACGTCGCCGAACATGTAGCCGAACATGATCGGCGTGGTGAGCGCCAGCAACGGCGTCGGATCGACATCACTTTCGCGCGGCATCCCGAAGCCGCGGGCAAAGATCTCGAAGCTTTTCATCCAACGCGGATTGTTCAGCAACGCCGGCGGCGGACCGTGTTGGTGCGCCGTATCACGATTGACGAGAAACGGTACCCCGCCCTGCTCCAGCGTCCGCAGCAACTCTCCGTAGCGCCCTTCGGGTATCCATCCGCCCAGCCACACAAACCGCGTACCAGTCAGCGCGTTCTGCAATACGCCGTTCGCCCACAGGTGGCGGCTTAGAAGTCGGAGCACGCGACCGATCTCATGTTCCGCGTTGATTGCATCAATCCCCGACCGCAGCCCCTCGCACCTGCGAGTGGTAGCATCGATCACTTCTCTCAGCTGCGCTACCGCGCTGGCGGGCGGGCCGGTGATTTCCGCCGGAATGGAAAGAAAACGAATACCGTGCGCATGGCCTGCGCGTTCGAGCTCGCGCATGCCGGATACATCCACCACGCCGATGAACACCACCTGCTCGTCGTCTCCGATGAGCGGATAGGCACTGTACAGAACCTGATGCTGCACGTCGCCGAAGAATGCCCTGTCGGCGGGTTTACCCAGCGCGATGAATGAACAGTACAGCCTGCTCCGGGACAGGCTCACGAAATAGCCGAGATCGTATTCGGAAGCCGGCAACGCGCTCAGGCACCCTTCGAGCACCCGGTAGTCCTCGAGCAGCGACGTCGCGCGTTCGAGCTCTGCTGCGGGAGCTTCGATGTCGTCCAGCCAGAACGCTGCGCGTGTTTCGATCTCCGGCAGCACTTCGGCGGTCGGCTGCAACGACTGAGGACGGTCCGCGGCAGGTGCGGTTGCAGGGACGTACTTACGGTAGCGCGCGAATTTCTCGTCCACGGCGATGAGGCGTTCTGAAATCCCGGCGCTCTGTTCGGGGTCGAACGGCATCTCGGCCCGGTCGTAGGCGCGCAACTCGATAATGCGCGAGGCCGCGAGCAGCTCGATTGCCCGGTGCGCTGCATCGCGGTCGACCAGCAGGTCGACCCACAGCATGTTGTGCGGGCGAAACATCAGACGACACCCGACGACTGCCACGCGTTCGAGCGGGCCAGCAGCAATGCCCGGCACCGCTCAAACTGCAACAGTTCGAGCAGGGCGTAGACGAACACCAGGCCGGCGTGGAACGGCTCGCCGCCGAGCAGCGCCCGCAGGCGACGGTCAAGCTGCTCACGAGCGCGCCACTGCAGATCTATTCCCGATGTGTCACGGCGATCCGTGCGGTTCCACTCGCGGCGTGCCTTGGTGACGGCACGCCGGTGATCGACAAGAAGCCTGCGCAGCCGGTGCAGCACGTAGGCTTCCATACCGGTGAGCTGCGGGCAGGCGCGCTCAAATTCATTCAGCCATGTATCCAGCGCGGCCGGACCGGGCCGTAGCACGAACCGCGCATAGCCGGCCTGCACCAGCGCGTCACGTCGCTGCGCCTGGGGCAGCTCTGCGATCGCGGCCAGTAACGCATCACTGCCCGGAGCGAGCGCGGGGTCCGGCATGTTCATGAGGGTTTCGAACTGGCCGACCCGCAGTCCGAGGTTCAGCCACGCGTTTACCGCCCGCCAATGCGGCGGCAGCCATCGACACAGCGTGTTGACCAGCGCGGCGCACCCCTGTTGCAGAGATCTCTCCAGCGCACCCGCGTCGGGTGATCTCGACACGTCTTCAACCCAGTGGGCCAGCCCGTGTTCGCGCATCTGCTGAATCGTGCTGTCCAGATCACGGGCCGTGGCAATACGCTGCCAGGCCGCATCATCCGGCATTGCTCCGATGCGGGCTCGAACGCGAGCCTGAACATCAGCGTATTGAAACACGCGTTGCAGCATAGCCAGCGGATGCAGCCTGGATACGGTAGTATGCGGAGTGCGGTTTGACTTGACTTGATATGCATCAATATCTTGCGGCAGCGGAGTTTCCTGTGAGCAACCCCATTCAACAGGTTCTCGAGGCGGAAAAGTCGGCGCAGCGAGCGGTACTGGATGCCAGAGCCGCCGCGGAAACCGCGATGTCACAGGCCAGGCGCTGGGCCAAGGACTATCTGTCCAGGACCGATCGGCGGCTCGAGCTGGCCACTGCACGATTTGAGCAGCGTGCCCGCGCGTCAAGCGAGCAGCAGGCGGAGCAACTCAGGTTGGCGAGCGAAGCGTCGATTCGGGAGAAACACGCGGAGATAGAACGGCACCTGGACGATCTCGTCCAAAGCGCGTTTACGCTGCACTGGCCGACTGACGATGCGACAACGGAGTGATGGGCACGCGCCAACTGTGGTTGCCGGCAGTGCGCTGACGCTGCGCCGCTTCCCTGCCAATCTACAGGGGAACGGTTCTGTCACGCGCCGGTTCATATCCGACGCCCGAAACAAACCGTCTCGGCATCACCCATGCCGGCTCTGACGCTAGAACCCGACGTAGACGCCGATGCCCAGGTAGCTGATTTCGGTATTGTAGAACTGGCCGTGGGGGGAGAAACCGTCGTAGGCCTCGCCCAGGATGCGCAGGCGGCGACGCCCCGGCTGCGCGGCGCCGAACTGGTAGCCGAACTTCACGCTCACGTCGACCTCCCAGTCATGCTCTTCCAGGCTCTTGAGGTCCACGCCGCCCAGCCAGTTCCCCGGCGTGTCCCGGTCCCGCATCGACCGGTACTCGATTCCCCCATGCAGCACCCCCGGATTGAGGTCGGAAGGGTCCGTATGCAGCAGGTATTCGCCGCCGCCGTAGAGGCGCCACGGGCCCCAGTCGCGCGAGTACAGCACTTCCAGTGACTCGTAGCTGAGATTCACGCGCTCCGGATTCCCGCTCAACAGGAACTCATCGCCCAGGTGGGAGCTTTGATGATAGAGGCGTACCCGTGCAGATTCGTTCCCGCGCCGATAGGTCACCGGTAGGCCGACGGTGTAGTCGGCGTTGATGAGATCGCTGGAAGGCGCGTCGAGGTTGAACTGGGCGAACAGACCGCCGGCGATACTCACCTGCAGCCCGTCGCCAGGGCGGCGCCCCTGGCGGCGGTAGAAGCCGAACGTCTCCCCATAGCCGACCGCCGCGATGTTCACAGTATCCACGGGCGATTCGTAGTAGCGGAAGCTGGCGAAAAACTGCGGCTGCTTCGGATCGGCCAGAAACGGCCAGAACAGATCCCCCGCCGGAAACGGCACGGTGTTCTCCGTGACGCCCAGAAAGCTGTAAATCTCGCGGCGCAGTGATTCGTCCCCGACCGCCGCGTCGTCCCTGATTTCCACCTGCAGTCCCTGCAGACCGTCAATTCCAAGATCCGCGGCCTCGAGCACGTTGCGGCGCGCCGGATCGGAGGTACTCAGCACGATGGTTGCGACACCCTCGTTGACTTCGACACGAAACGTGCCGCGCGCCCAGCCGAACTCCCGCTCGAGAACAGCGGTGATCTGTCCGGCCAGAAACGCGTCTTCGGGCGCCGTCGGCAGCCGCGCGGCGCGCAGTCCCGCGGGCGGCGCAAAGACGAGCAGCAGTGCCAGCACCGCGGTCGCGTTGCGACGGTTTCTTAGCATTGTCATCAGTCGCAATGTCTCGTTTCCTGCACGCACGCAAGCGGCAGACTGCCGGTTTGGCCAATGCCAGTCAGACCTAGGATTACGGCGGTGCCAATGGTACTGGCAATCCCGCACTGCGGGAAACAGTAAAAGGGTTACCGATACCCGTCCGTTCGTCCAAAGCAAGGCGTGCAGGCCACCTGACCGGTTCCTCGATGTCGATCGATGATTCAGATCAAAGGCGCACGCCCCGCGCCGGCGCAATGTTTCCACACCCGAGCGGACCGCCGCAACGCCTGCGAACCCATTCAACGGAGAGAATCGCCGTGAACACCGAAATCATCAAAACATCCTGGAACGCGCTCGCCGGGCGGCGTCTCGAATTCATCGAAGCGTTCTATGATCGGCTTTTCGAGCGCTATCCGCGGTACCGGGAGCTATTCCCGGAAAAAATGGGCGCGCAGCATGAGCGGATGATCGAAATGATCGGCGCGCTGGCGCAGTTCGCCGACCACATTCCGCCGCTCGAACCCTATCTGAGCAACGTAGGTTTTCAGCACCGGCGCACCGGCATCCGCGCCGATGACGTGGAAAACTTCAAGCGCACTTTTCTCGAGACACTCGCCGGATTTCCCATGGAGATCGACCCGGACGCTCGACAACGCGCGTGGCAGGAGGCCTTCGACGAGGTGATCATACCCCTTTTCGACCAGGGCCTGGAACGAGGCCACGATTAACTGCAGCACCGGGACCGCCGTCGGCTCCGAACGCCTGACCATGCACACCCGGGCCCGGGCTATTGCTGCTGCGCACCCGCAAGCGGTGTGAATACGAACACATAGTCGCGCGTAACAGATCCGAGCGGAAGAATATACCCGGGGCCGCTTCCTCGGAAACACCACGTAAGCCTTCAGCGCACAGTTCGCCCTTCTCGCAATCTCCGGCGGCGTGGGGGGCGTGAACCAGGCCCGACCCCCGATTGTCTGCAAGACGCTCACCGCAGGGAGGAACGACTCGCCTGCGGTTGGACGGCGAGATACGGCCGGTCTCCTGCGCGTCGCGGAATGCAGATACCAACCCCGTCACGGGGCGTGCAGCTTCCAACTCG
This sequence comes from Chromatiales bacterium, assembly GCA_024644045.1. Classification (GTDB taxonomy): domain Bacteria; phylum Pseudomonadota; class Gammaproteobacteria; order JAHELT01; family JAHELT01; genus JAHELT01. The sequence goes on from JAHELT010000289.1 coordinate 16,747, forward strand.
GGCTGGGGAAGTTTATGATATCGTCGGCACCCGGTGCCACCGCTCTCCCGGTCATCGCAGCTACAATGGTTGCCGGACTGGATGTGTCTGTTGCAGGATTTTCTGTCTGAACCTGTGCGCGGCGGCCCTGCCGGGTGCCGGGTCACGTAGTGGTATTTGCTGGTTAAAAATGCGCGTGCAGAAATTATGATCATCGTTACGGGTGGCGCCGGCTTTATCGGAAGCAACATCGTCAAGGCGTTGAACACGCGTGGCGTGCACGAAATCCTGGTCGTCGACAATCTCGAGAACGGCGCAAAGATGGTGAATCTCGCTGACTGCGAGATCATGGACTACGCCGACAAGCACGACTTCATCGAGCGTATCGAAAAGGGCTTCAAGTTTGCCCGGCGGGTAGACGCGATTTTTCATGAAGGTGCCTGTTCCTCGACTACCGAGTGGGACGGCAGGTTCATGATGAAGAATAACTACGAGTACTCGAAGATCCTGCTGCACCATTGTCTGGAGAACAAGATCGCCTACCTGTATGCATCGTCTGCATCCGTGTACGGGATGGGCCCGGTTTTCAAGGAGGAGCGCCGCTACGAGCAGCCGCTGAACATGTATGCCTACTCGAAGTTCCTGTTCGATCAGTACGTAAGGCGACACCTTTCCGAGGCAAGGAGTCAGATCGTCGGATTCCGCTACTTCAATGTCTATGGCCCGCGAGAGCAGCACAAGGGAAGCATGTCCAGTGTTGCTTACCACGTGAATACCCAGGTCAGGGAAACGGGAAAGGCCAGGCTGTTCGAAGGCTGTGACGGCTATCCCGACGGGGGTCAGCGGCGCGACTTCATTTACGTCGCCGACGCCGTGGAGGTGAATCTGTGGTTCATGGACCATCCCGACAAGTCCGGCATTTTCAACCTGGGCACCGGGCGCAGCCAACCTTTTCAGGATGTGGCCGAATCGGTCATCGCCTGGCATAAGAAAGGCACGATCGAGTACATCCCGTTTCCCGAACACCTGGTCGGCCGCTATCAGAGCTTCACCGAAGCGGACATGAGCACGTTGCGGGATGCCGGCTATGACGCACCCTTCAGGACCGTCGAGCAGGGTGTGCATGAATACATGGACTGGTTGAACGGTGGAACGTAAAAACGCTCGGCCTGTTTTCCGGCCGCGGCGCGTGTAGCCATGAGTGAGCAGATACTGATCGTCGGCCCGGCGTGGGTCGGCGACATGGTGATGGCGCAGTCATTGTTCAAGTCGCTGAAGGCCCGGCACGAAGATTGCCAGATCGACGTCATTGCTCCCGGGTGGTCGCTGCCGGTGCTTTCGCGCATGCCCGAGGTCCGCGAAGGCATCAGTCTTGCGGTATCGCACGGCCAGATGGCTTTCCGAACGCGCTACGACGTCGCGGCGAGGCTGCGCAGGAAACGCTACGTGCGTGCGATTGTGTTGCCGCGTTCGTGGAAATCGGCGTTGATCCCGTGGTTGGCGAAAGTGCCGCTGCGGACGGGGTATCGGGGTGAGTGGCGCTATGGGCTGCTCAACGACGTACGGCAACTGGATAAATCGATACTGCCCCAGGTCGTGCAACGCTACGTCGCCCTGGGCCTCGCGCGTGATCCCGAGGTTGCACCGGCAACGCCCTACCCCCAGCTGAGGGTCGACCGCGCGAACGTCGAAAAACGCCTGGCCGCTCTCGGTTTGAGCACCGCGCACCCGGCGGTCGGATTGCTGCCCGGGGCCGAGTACGGGCCGGCGAAATGCTGGCCGCTGGACAACTATGCCGCGCTTGCACGGAGCGTCATCGACGCCGGTCGCGTAGTCTGGGTGTTTGGATCGACCAAAGACGGGCCGTCCGGCGAATACCTGGCCAGCCGGGTAGACGGCATCGTCAACCTGTGCGGCAGAACCTCCCTCGCCGATGCGATAGACCTGATTTCGGTATGCGAATCGGTCGTTACCAACGATTCCGGTCTGATGCACGTTGCTTGTGCCGTTGGCGTGCCGGTGCACGCTATCTTCGGCTCCTCTTCGCCTGACTACACACCGCCGTTGAGCGACCGCGTAAAGATCCACTACGCTAACGAGCAATGCAGTCCCTGCTTCGACCGCACCTGCCGTTTCGGCACCTATGCCTGCCTGCACAATATACACGTGCACGATGTGGCTCAGGGCCTGACCGCTAAAGTTACCGTTCAGTAGCCCGTATGGAAGAAACGAGCACGAAGCCCGATTTATTTATACTCGCTGTGGTCCCGTTTCCGCTTTTCGTCAACACCATCAGGCACCGGGCCTCGGTTGTCTTTGGAAACATCAAGGACATAGTCTCCGACGCGAAGTATCACGGCCAGCCCGCGCATATTCACAATACACACACACGATATCTGCTCGACACGGGCATTGTCGGTTTCCTGTCGCTGGTACTGATTCTCGGCTACCCTTTCCTTCTGGTGATCAAGTACAGCAGAGTCTCCAAGCACGCAATCTATCTTGCCGTGACCGCCTTGTGCTTCGCGCTCGCATCGGTCACAGAGGTTTCGTTCATCCGCAACAACCGGACTTCCATATTCCTGTACTTTTGCATCGTATTTGCGGCAACGATGTTCAGAGAACTGAGGGACAGACAGCAGCAACTCCGGGCCCCGCGTTGACCAGACCGGGCGCCGTCGCGGTAATGTGCTTTTCCGGCGGCCGCGGCGGTATGGATTTTGACGCGTTCAAGCTCGCGGGGTTGCTTTCCGACTTGGCCGACGTGGTTCTGGTAAGCAAGAAGGGGACCTACATAGAGCGACGATGCGAGCAACAGACGCTCAGCTTCTCCACCGAGTCGATACGTTTCAGCAGCCGCACGTTCAGCCCCGTCATGCTGGTGGAAGCGAGACGGATTGTCCGACAGTACAATGTGAAGAACGTTGTTTTCTTCGGCGCTTCCGAACTGAAAACACTCTATTTCGCGTTTCTCGGGCTCGGCGTGAACGTGATCGTGCGCCACGGCACGACCAAGAGCCGGCCGAAACGAGACTGGCTTCACAAACTGGTGTATTCGTGCGTGAATCACCATGTTGCATTGTCCAAGCATCTGTTGCGAAATGTGCAGACAATAGTGCCGCTGGAAAACGGGGTTAGATTTCACATCATCTACCCGTCCTATCGTTTCAATGGCGACACCGGGCGCGACCGGGGTGGCAGCGGGGATTCACCCATCGAGATCATTCATGTGGGGCGGATCGCCGAAGGCAAGGGGCAACTCGAGGCGGTGCAGGCGGTCAAACGTCTGGTCGAACAGAATGTTCGGTTCAGGTTGGCTCTTGTCGGATCGATCGATGACGGCAAGTATCACAAACGGCTGCGGGAGGAGATTGACAGGAGCGGGTATCAGGATGACGTCGCTGTCGTTGGGCACGTCGATAACGTCGAGGCTCACTTGCGAAGAGCAGACGTGTTCCTTTTTCCGAGCCACGGCGAGGGCATGCCGAATGCGTTCATCGAAGCACTGTACTGCGGGTGCGTATGCATCGCGTTCAGAAACACCGTGTTTCCGGAGTTTCCGGACATGGGATTTTACGTACGGCTATCGGACGACAGGGACATCGCGCAACTGTCCGATGTGTTGTGTCACGTTGCCAGACACATCGCGGATGAGTTGCGCCGATCTCAGGGGAATGTTGAACTGGTACGAAAGTATTTCAATGCAGAACGCGAGTGGGCGGACTGGTCGAAAATACTGGTTTAACGCTTTAGAATGAGGCGGCAAGGCTGCGCGCGGTTGCCTGATCCGCGCTGCTCATGCCGCCCGCTCAAAAACAAGACGAGAGGGGGATTGACCCGAGGTGAACAAAGCTGACACGCCGTATTTGTGTGAGGTAAAGGCGCGGTCCCTGGCCATTCCCGGACTTTACTCTGGACAGCGCAGAAGAACCCGCGTTGCGCCGGCTCGATCAGTATCGTCCCGCCGCGGGTCAGGTGTTGTCGCAAACAGGCGGCAAGCGCCCGCAGTGGTTCAACGCCATCGACCTCAGTGGCCTGAAACCCGACGGCCAACCCGGGCGCTTGTCTGAGACGCGGGGCAGCTTTGCAGCATGAAACTCTGGGGTATCAAGGACATCAAGCACTTCATGAAGGACTACATCCTTCAGAACAGGGACTATCTGTCCGGCAAGTTGATCGTGGACATCCCCGCGGGCTCCGGGTTTACCTCTAAACTGCTCAAGGAAGTCGGCGCCGTTGTCGAAGCCTACGACCTGTTCCCGGAGTTCTTTACCTTCAGAGGTGTCGTGTGCCGCAAGGCCGACATTTCCGAGGAGTTGCCGATCCGATCCGGTTACGCAGACATCGTTCTCTTTCAGGAGGGCATTGAACACCTGTCCGATCAGCTGCACGCCCTGAAGGAGGTGAATCGAATACTGAAACCGGGTGGATCACTGATAATCACCACACCCAACTACTCTAGCATGCGCTCCAAGATCAGCAACCTGCTGAACGAATCGGAGTTCTACAAGCTGATGCCACCGAATCAGATCGAGTCAATCTGGTTCTCCGAGAAGAACGGCGACGGAAAGCGGGTGTATTACGGACATATATACCTGATAGGATTGCACAAACTGCGTTTGCTCGCGCTCCTGTCGGGATTGAAGATTCGTAAAATTCACCACACCCGGGTGAACAAGACTTCTTTGTTACTGCTGTTGTTGTTCTATCCGCTGATGCTGCTGTCTTCCTACAGCGCCTACCGCCGGTCCATCCGTAAGAACAACCAGATACCGCTGCAGATCAGAGAAAGGATACTCAAGGAATCGCTGAAGCTGCAGATCGATCCACGCATTCTGGTCGACGGACATTTATTCGTGGAATTTGAGAAATTCTGCGAACTGGACGATGTCGTCGACGAGATCGATCTGTTTCACAAATACGAGAAAGCCGGATTTCAAACCTGAGCAATCCGCTCATCCCAGAAACTTCGCCCGGATGTGCGCGGCCACGGATGCTAAATCGATCTGACTCATACCTGACGCCGGCTGCTGAGCGCCCGGCATGATCGCGATACGATTCGCTTCGGTGTTCAGCGTTTGCCACCGCAATGATGTAGCCGATCGTCTCGCCGGATAGAAGGCAACGGTGCGCCTGTTCAGGGCACCGGCAATGTGCAGCGGGCCGGTCGAGCCGCTGATGAAGATATCCGCACAGGCGATCTGCCGGGAGAACTCCACCAGGCCGTCCCGCGAATGATATACAGCGTGCGGCAGGTCTGTGATCAGGGCGGACAAACGGTGGGCGATCTCCGCTTCCCGCGGACCTGCGGTAATGACGAAAAAACATCTCGCCTGCTCCGCTACCGACACCGCCAGCCGGGCGTACTGTTCCAGACTGAGATTATCGGCTGACCCACCGCTCCCGGGATGGATGTAGACCAGTACGCGGTCCCCGGCACCGTGTGCTTCCACGAACTGCTGCCTTCTCCGCTCGATCATCTGGCGGTCGAATTCGAGATACGGCGGATCCACGGGATCAGCATCCATTCGACGGACAAGCTGCACGTAGTATCTTGCCAGGTCCGTATTGTAAACGTGCTCTGGCTTCTCCGACCTGGACCGCCGTTGCGTGACGCGGTGGTTATGAAAGAGCTGTGCGACTTTTGTCGC
>JAHELT010000289.1:22386-52308 GCA_024644045.1 Chromatiales bacterium
GGTCCTATGCGGACCGGTATCCCCGCCAGCAGGGTTGCCAGCGCCGTCCGGGTTTCGGTATACAGCGAAATCGAAACAGCGATGCCGCGGCCCCGGAAGCCGCGCGCGAGCTGGCGTGCATCGGACAGCGTTGACTCGCGCACGGCATCAACAATGACGTCGTCGATCCAGGGGCAGATGCGCGCCATCGGCTCGGTGTACTCGGGCACCAGAACGCAGATCTGCGCATCGGGACAGCCGGATTTGAGCAGCGACAAGGCGGGCCAGGCGAGCATGAAGTCGCCCAGCTTGTCATTGCGAATGACCAAGATTCGAGTAGCCTTGTTCAAGCTGCCGGGCGGTGTCCGTTGATTCTTCCGGTACACGCCTGGTACACGGCATCAACCTCGATGTTCGCGATCCCGGGCCGTGTACCGGGGAACTTCTCCGCCTGTAGAATCGTGAACTTGGACGGATCCATGTACGGACCACAATCACGGGGATCGTGCCCGGAGAACAAGGTCACCATCTCGGTTCCCATGGCCGCGGCGATATGCATGGGCCCGGTGTCGGGTGTGACGAACAGGTTCAGCCGCCTCAACAATGCCTTGTACCGTTCAATGTTCGGTGCTTCGGTCAGCATCGTAACAGCGTTGCCGGCCTGTCTCAGTATTCTCTCTCCGATCTGCCTTTCATGAGGCAGCAGATCCATTATGATGCGAGTGGGCCGAGCCGGATTGGAATCCTGAAGGCGCCGGCACAGCTCTGCAAAACGCTCGGCCGGCCACATCTTGTGGATGTGCTGACGATTGCGGAACACGCGGGAATAGCCACTGTAGGTGGGATGTATACCGATGAGGTAGTGTTTCTCGCCGATTCCGTGCCGCGCAAGTTCGTCGTGCACGCCGGCTATGGCTTCGGCAGAGACCGGCAGTCGCACCGGCCTGGTCGACACTGGACGGCCCAGCGTTTGTTCGACAAGGTCCAGATAGTGCCGGGCGCAGTGCACCGGGGTCGTGGGATCGGGCAAGGTGTGCAGATTCCGCACCACGCCGCGCAGCAGCGCCCGAATGCTCCGGCTGCTGTCGAAGCAGTAGGCACTGTCGAATCCCGCCGCGCTGATCTTGCGTTTCAAATCTTTTGCGGCAAAATACGGGCCCAATCCGGACCGGTTGTATACCCAGATCGTATCCAGTCTCGGGTGATACCCATTGAGCAGGCGACGGCCGTCCTTGCTTGTAAGCATGGTCATACGTGCTTCAGGGAACGCTTCGAGCAGGGTTTCGAGGGCCGGGGTCGTCATCACGATATCGCCGGCTCGACCGATTCTGACAGCCAGTGTTCTCATTGTTGGCGGCAGGACCTGAGGCACAACGAATCAGCAGGGCGTATTATGAACGTAAGCATTGAAGTTTCAATCGGCGAGTTTTTTGACAAGCTGACCATACTCGAGATCAAAAAAGAAAACGTCACCGACGACACAAAGCTGGCGAACATCCAGAAAGAACTCGACTACCTTGAACAACGCTTGACCGCGCTGCCATTCGGCAGACAGGACGTGCTGAATGAAGTCAACGAATTAAAGACGATAAACAGCAAACTGTGGGCGATTGAGGACGATATCCGGGAAAAGGAATCGCACAAGACGTTCGACGACGCTTTCATTGATCTGGCCAGGTCCGTGTATTTTACCAACGACAAACGCTCTGATGTGAAACGCAGAATAAACATGAAGCTGGGTTCCGACTTCGTCGAAGAAAAATCCTACGAACAATACCAATAGCAAAGCATTGATTATGCTAGTTGGCGGTCAATGCCGACAACAGTCGCGTACTGCTCACGTACACATCGTCGACTGAAGGCACGCCGCCGTCGGTGTGCAGTGCGATCTCGTGTCTGCTGTCGTATCTCGGCCAGTATCTGAAAGGATCGGTTGCGAAGAATATCCCTACCGTCGGTATCCGACAAACGATCGCCAGGTTGCGTATCCCGGTATCGTTGGCGATCACGAGGCTCGCGCCCAGCAACAGATTCACCGTTTCCTCGATCGTGTTCGCCTCGACGATCGCAACATTGGATCTGTCGGCGAGCGGCCTGATGATCGCCTCCCCGCTTTCCCAGGCGTTGATACCCTTCAGTATGAGGTGATCGTAAGCGGGATAGTCCGCAGAAAGCCTCGCTACAAGCTCGGAGAAGTGGTCGTCGGGCCAGCACTTGTCCGGCGTGGACGCACCGGCGAAGTAGATCAGAAAGGCCCGATCGCGGCGTACGGTCGTACCCGGCATATCGAACCTGTACGGAATGCCTGTTTTGATTCCCACGCTGTGCAGCTGGCTCATCATGTCATCTACTTCGAACTTCAGGTCCGAGCGCGGCACTGCAATGTCGTAGAACAGGCGCTTCTGGAGCGCCCGGTAGGGGAAGCCGATCTTGAGTGTCGCTCTGTTCAACAGGCAGGTCAGAAAAGATCTCGGTGTGGCGGCCAGATCGAAAATGATGTCCTGGGGTCCAAGCTCCTTGAAGCGGGTGTATTTTTCCCTGAACCGCGCGTTGCGCTGATCGGTGCCGTGAACCACGTGGACCCGGTCCACGAGGTCCCGCGGGGCGCCTCGTGTGTAGTGGCTCGCGATGCTGAGCGTGAGCTCCGCTTTCGGGAAAGCGTTTCTCAGTTCGATAAGAAAACTCCGCGTCAGCACCATGTCACCGAGCGCCGCATGGCGAATCACCGCGATTCTCCGCACATCGGAAATGGACAGCGCCGCCGCTTTGCTACGCGCGTTTCTCGACGTCCATACCCCTCTTGTGAACCAGAGCTTCATAGGCAATGCGCGGCTAGTTGACAGCGCCGAGGAAGAACTCGTTCAACTGCCTGCTGTGCGTATCGGCATTGAAGAGCCTGTCCGCTTTGCGCTTGCCTTCGGCGGCAAGCCGCTCGAGCAGCGCAGGGTCGTGGCGAAGACTGACAATCTGCCTCGACAAGTCCTCGGCGCTTCCCGATTCGAACAACAGGCCGGTCTGACCGTGGTCGATGATTTCCGGCACCCCGCCTCGGTTGCTGCCGATCACGCACACGCCGGCCCGCATTGCTTCGGGCAGCACCAGGCCGAACGTCTCCTCGTAGGTGGTCAGGGCCACACAGTCGCAGGCCTGCATCAGCCGTTGCGGATCACTCACGAAATCCTTGAATCTCACCCGCTCACCCAGACCCAGCGAGCGAGCACGCGCCCTCAGCCCGTCGCGGTATCCGGGGGTCATCTCATGGCCGACTATCAGTGCCGAGGCGTCGCTGCACCCGGCCCGCTCCGCCTGGGCTATCGCCTCGATCATCAGGTGCTGGCCTTTCTGCTGTTCCAGCCGGCCGATCAGACCGATCACGAAATCGCTTCGATCGAAGCCCAGCTCCTCACGTGTCGCTGCCACGTCCTGCTCCGTGAGGTATCGGTCGGGCTCGTCGACTCCGTAGTAGAGAGTATGCACTTTCGCACTGTGCTCCGGGGCCAGATACTTTCGGACGTCACTCCTCAACGCTTCCGTGATACAGAGAATCAGCGCGACTTCCCGGTACTGGAGCTGATGATAGTAGTCCCGCTTGGGACGCGTGATCTGCATCTGTCTCGTGTACACAACTGCCGGTTTCCTGCGCGAATACTTCCGGGCCAGCGACACCAGCGGCAGATCCTTTCCCCAGTGCATATGCACAGCGTCGATATCGAGTTCATCGAGCAAGCCCGCAAGCTGGCGCGCCCTCAATACCGGCAAAGGCTTGAACGTATCCCGCAACGCTATCGTTCCAATCGCGCTGGCGCTGAACTTTTCCATCAGGCGGGCCTGCTCGACAAGCACCGCCGTTACCCGGTTCTGCTTCGCCAGCATCCGGGCACTGCGCAACGCGTACAGCTCCAGCCCACCCAGGGCCGGCGAAAGGCACACGGTCATCACATTCATCTGCTGTCGTGCGCTTGCCTTATCTTGATCCTGGCCTTGGCATACTTGGTGAACACGTGCATATACGAGAGCACGGACACAACCAGACCGGCGAAGCCGTCCAGGAAACCACGCTTTATGATGTAGAGCTTGATCAGATGCCAGGTTGCATGACTGATCGGCGTAAGCACACCGACACGTTTGTTCTTCTTTATCAGTTCGTCTGCACCTATCTCCGTGAACTTGTCGATAGTCTTCAGATGATCAGAGATACTGTCGAACGAATAGTGCAGGATGTCACCGGAGAGGCGTTTGATATGCGTGCCGTCCGTCTCGACCCGGTCGTGAGGATTGGTGCCGCCCCACCTTGCAGTGTTTCTGTTGAACAGCCGGATCTTCCTGTCGGGGTACCAGCAGTAATTCAACCAGCGATAGATATAAAACGTTCTGCGCGGCATGGAGTAGGCATCGTACTGATCGATCCGCTGCTTTACCTGCAGCAGCGATTCCGTCAGTTCCCCGGACAGGCGTTCATCGCAATCCAGGCTCAGTATCCAGTCGTGCGACGCCTTCGACACCGCCAGATTCTTCTGCTCGATGTGTCCCAGAAACGTCTGCTTGAATATCCTTTCCGTGTATTGCCGCGCGATCTCGAGCGTACGGTCGGTGCTCAGGGAGTCCACGATCACGATTTCGTCGGCTACCGGGACCAGGCTCTGCAGGCACGCTTCGATCTTTCGCTCTTCATTGAACGAAATTATGCAGGCGCTTATTTTCGTCATGCCCCCGGTCAGCTCCGTTTACCTGGACAGCAGCGCTTCGAAGTAGCGGATCGTGTCTTTCAGACCTTCCGCGAGCTGGATCCGGGGCGTCCAGCCCAGTACCTCCTTTGCCAGCGAGCTGTCGGGTTGCCGCTGTCGTGGATCATCGCTCGGCAATGGCTTGAACACGAGTTTTGACCGGGAACCGATCATCTCAATGACGCGCTCGGCCAGCTCCTTGATGGTGAACTCGTTCGGGTTGCCCAGGTTCACAGGACCGGTGAAGTCGTCCGGCGATTTCATCAAGCGCATGAAGCCGTGGATCATGTCATCGACATAGCAGAACGAGCGCGTTTGCATTCCGTCGCCGTAGATGGTTATCGACTCGCCTTTCAGCGCCTGCACGATAAAGTTGGAAACTACGCGCCCGTCGTTGGGATGCATCCGCGGTCCATAAGTGTTGAAAATTCGAGCCACCTTGATCCGCAATTTGTGCTGACGATGGTAGTCGAAGAACAGTGTTTCCGCGCACCGTTTTCCCTCGTCATAGCAGGATCGGACCCCGATCGGGTTGACGTGACCCCAATAGTCTTCAGTTTGCGGATGCACCGCCGGATCACCGTACACCTCGCTGGTCGACGCCTGCATGATCCTCGCCTTCACGCGTTTGGCAAGCCCCAGCATGTTGATGGAGCCGTGCACGCTCGTCTTGGTGGTTTGCACGGGATCGTGCTGATAGTGAACAGGGGATGCAGGGCACGCGAGGTTGTAGATCTCGTCAACTTCAACGTAAAGGGGGAACGTGATGTCGTGTCGAAGCAATTCAAAATTATGCTTGTCCATCAGATGACTGACATTGTCCTTGGTGCCGGTAAAATAGTTGTCCAGGCAGATCACATCATGCCCCTCCACCAGCAGCTGCTCGCACAGGTGCGAGCCGAGAAAACCTGCGCCGCCGGTGACCAGCACTCGTTTTCGTAGATGCATTTTAGTGTCCCGTCCCATTAGTAACTACCATTCTGAGCGCGTATCGCGTGCCAGGGTCAGGCGCCGGCGCTGGCGTAGTAGCCCCCCTGCTGCCAGGCGCCGAAACGCCGCCCGGGCACAGGGCACTAATGACCTGTAACACCCGATTCGATAGTGCTGAGCACGCGCTTCGACTCCGATTGCTGTGTGGTTCCCGAAGGGTGCCGCTCGCACACATCCGGCACCTCCTCGCAATAGGCCGGGCTATTACTCGTCGGCGCGCCTTGCACTCGAATCCGAAATCACGCACGCAAATCACTACCGAATCGGGTGTTACAGGCCACTAGTTCGCGGTAATCTGTGTTTGTTGCCGCCTCAATGATGTGTTCGAGTACCTTTTAGTATTGTGGAAGCGCATGTACCTGGCCGTCTCGTTCAGGGCTGTCAGTGTTTCGCGGTAAAGCTCCGTCAGTTCCCGGTGCTGGTGTGAGACGTCTTCCCGCGGTTGGTCGGATTCGAGGTCGTGCAGGCGCACGTTCCCACCGTCATTGCCCATCAGCAGGTAGTACCCGTCGCCGATCAGACCCAGCTCGTGCCCCTTGTCATGAGTAATTGTATAGGCAAATCGTTGGGCGTCGAAACGTTCATCGAGGAGGTCGCGGCCCAGGGTAGTGTTCACGTAGCTCGTACGGGTCAACGACGCGATCGTCGGAAGCACGTCCACTTCACTGGCGACCTTCGTTACGCGTCGTGGCTCAGGGACCAGCTTGGGCCCGAAGATGACCAGCGGGACCCGGTTGCTGTTGAGCTGCAGCTGAGTCTCGGATTTGGGCGAATGTTGGCCGGCGTCGTGGGTGATACCGTGGTCCCCGAACAATACGAACAGGGTGTCGTCGAACCATGGCTGTCGCCTGGCATTTTCCAGAAACACGCCCAGGCTGTGGTCCATGAAGCGGAACGAGTTGTACTCGGCCAGCGACAAGAAGCCGTAGTCCTTCACGCGCTCTTCGTCGTGCTGGACCGACTCGAAACCACGCCTGTCGTCCGGAATCGTATACGGGCGATGATTACCCGAGGTCTGGATAATGGCGAAAAACGGCTTGTCTTCCGCGGCCAGCACCTTGCCCGCCTCGTCGAACAGGCTCATATCCGAAATACCCCAGACGTCGACGCGGGGCGATTCGTAACTGCCCTCTTCGTAGATGTTCAACCCCGGGATGTTGTGAGAAAGGATACCGCGGATGTTTGCCCAGCTCGCGCTTCCGCCCAGGAAGTAGTACTTGCTGTGACTCGCAAAAGCGTTCACCAGGGTGTGCTGGTCGACAACCAGCGGGTTGCGGGTCGAGGTTTTGTGCTCTTCGACGTCCGGCAGCCCCGTGATCAGGGTCCATACCGAGCGCGCCGTTCCCGTGGAGGGAACGAAGAAATTGCTGAAGAAGACACCGGATCTGGCCAGGCTGTCGAAGTACGGGGTCGGATTGAGCGGATTGCCGGACAGCCCGGTCTTGTAGCTCGCGAACGATTCGAGCAACACGACGATGACGTTCGGCGGAACATCCACGCTGTCGAACGACAGGGATCTCGCGTAGTTCAAGGCTTTGGCGTCGGGATCGTCGATACCGAGGTAGCGGACCATGAGTGGGTAGCTTTCACGCGCTCGCTCGACACTGTAGGTCACGCGTCGCTTGAGCGTGTTGGTGAAATATATGACCGGATTCGAGGCCAGCGAAGCCGTGAACGGGTGGGGGCTGAAAAAGGCATCGCTCCAGCGCAGCGGATACCAGGACAGCTTGCCGTACAGGCCCAGCACAAAGGCGCAAACGAGCCCGATGCTGAGTGCAGCCGACAGCCAGCGGGAACCAACCGCAGGGTAGCGAAGCACGCCAGCGAGAATGCGTGAAACGGCTTTCCAGAAGCCGAACAGGGTGACGCCCAGCGCGCCCGCGCCCAGCGCGACAGGGTAACTCTCCCAGATCATCTGCCCAGAGATGAGCGGGTTCTCCAGAAATCGAAGCCCGGTGGCGTTCAAGCGCGTATTGAGATAGGCGTAGTAACCGAAGTCGGTCGCGTAGAACAGCAGCAGCAGCAGCAACACCAGCGTCAGGTAGCCCAGCCACAGAGTCCGCCCGATCGCGTGATTGAACGGTGACAGCGGCCTGATCCAGCCGACGAGCAGCATCGGCACCAGCAGCAGCAACACCAGCTGGATGTCGAACTTGAGACCGAGGTAGAACGAGCGCAACAGCGCGTCGGCAGGAACCGGATCGGCGTCGTTCTGGAATAACAACCAGAACGCCACCCGCAGGGCGCTCAGGACAACCACCAGCAGCAGCGCCGACCACGCGGTCAGCCGCAGCAGCCGTGGCACGGCCTGTATCCATAACGTGCGCATTATCAACAGCTTGGGAGTTGCCCGGAATTTCGAGGAGGCAGATTCTAGCACGCCGCTTATCCTATATAATTGCCGGCTTTCAAGCGGCGGCCCGGGCCCATGGCCGTTTCCCGCAACCGGCTGCGAGGCGCTCTGTGGAACACACCGAATGATTATCAGATGGTTGAAACGCTCGGGCGTCGTGCTGCTGGCCCTTATCGCACTGCTGGGATTGGGCAGGCTGTACCAGGTCGCGACCGAGAGCCTGTACGCCGGAAATCGAGAGCCGTATCTGCAGGTCCCGACCATGCATTCGGTGATCATCCGCTGGCAGACGGAAGCGGACGAGCGCGGCGTCATCCGCTACGGCTCGGCGCCCGACAAACTCGATCAGCGCGTGATCGAACAAACCGCCGGTGAACATCACGAGATTCAGCTTGCTGGACTGCAACCGGATACCCGGTACTACTACGCGGCGGGCAACCCGACAGAAGTGCGCTATTCGGGGGACCGCTACCGTTTCACAACCGCACCCACGCAAGGCAGCGAGCGCGCGGTCCGGCTGTGGTTCATCGGCGACTCGGGGCAAGCCGGCCCGGATGCCGTCAGCGTCAGGAATGCGGTGCTGACGTGGCTCGATTCACAACCTCACCCGTACAACAGGAAGGTCGATCTGCTGATCGGTCTCGGCGATCTCGCCTACCCGTCCGGCGCCAACAAGGATTATCAAGCGGCCCTGTTCGATACGTACGCAGCGGTCCTCGCGAACACACCCTTCTGGGCAGCGTACGGTAACCACGACGACCGGCGCTGGGCGTACTTCAACATCTTCACACTACCGGAGAACGGCGAGGCCGGCGGCGTCGCATCCGGTACCGAGCACTATTACTCGTTCGATTACGGTGCCGCGCATGTCGTGGTCCTCGATTCCCAGGACAGCGACCGCAGTATCGATGGGGAGATGTACCAGTGGTTGAAAAATGACCTCCAGGCCAATGAGCAGCGCTGGTTGATCGTCGCTTTCCACCATCCGCCTTACACGAAGGGCTCTCACGACTCCGACAGCCGCAGGGACAGCCGCGGCCGGATGCAGGACATGCGAGAGATCTTCCTGCCGCTCCTCGAGAGCCACGGTGTAGATCTCGTACTGTCGGGCCACAGCCATATGTACGAGCGTTCTTTTCTGATTGATTGCCACTACGGATCCTCGGACTCTTTCGATTCGAGCAGGATCGTCGACCATGGGTCGGGCAATCCGGCGCTCGCCGCCCCTTACCGCAAGCCGGCAGACGCTGTACCGCACCAGGGGACCGTATACGTCGTAGCAGGATCGTCTTCTAAACTTGATCAGGCACCGATCGACCACCCGGCGATGGGACACTCGATGCTGGAACTGGGCTCGGTGCTGGTGGACGTCGACGCGTACCGCCTCGATGCACGCTTTGTCAGCAGCCACGGCGAGGTCCGCGATCACTTTCGTATCGAAAAAAGCGTCGATCAAGCCGCGCGGGCCCGCCCGGCCTGCGAGCCGCCGGTAGATCGCTAGTGCTCTTCAGCCTGCTATCAGACACCTCGCGCCGGTTGGTGCCGAGACGGGGCTGTCAGTCCGGTGCCGTCGCGTAGGCGCGCAGGAACAGATCGACGCACTCACCGACATGATGTTCGACCTGCGTGCGCGATGGCGCAGGCGACAGGCCAAGTGCGTGGGATTCGGTCTCGATGCTTCGGAACGGGCCGATAAGAAAACTGGGCTGCCCTGATCGGATCGCTGACCGCGAGGATTCCTGCGCCCGTTGCCCCCTGAAGCCGCTCGCTCAGTCTTTGCACCACGGCGTGTGGCCGTCGATTGATGAAGGCCTTGGCAAGCTTTGGATAGCGAGTACCACGCTTAGAGCATATTTTTTGCACGGATATGGGCGATACCCTGACTAGGGCCTGTTAACGCTATGCGAATACCCATCGTTGGCTCTCCAATGAGGCCAGGCAAGGCGCGCAGGGTGCAGTTTGGTCATCCAAATAAGGCCTGCGCAACGCCGCATGGCCTCATTAGAGAGTCAACCCGCGGGGACGGGGCCGTTTTTCCCCACGCCGTCGTTGCACTTCACTCATGTACCGGGAGTACACCGCACTCAGTGCGCCTTGCCCTGAGAAAAAACGGCCGCCGGCGATCGGCATTCGCATAGCGTTAACAGGCCCTAGCCGAGCTTTCGCTCGACCGCTTCGATCACGTCCTGTGCCGTGATCAACGCCATGGCGTCGTCGTTGCGGATGCGTTTCCCCCAGGGCGCCTCCTCAACCGCGACCCCATACCAGCGGCGCAAGGCTTCAGGGTATCTGTTGACCACCGAGTCCATACAGTTGTAGGGCCCGGCGCGAAACGGATTGGTTGCGGCATACAAGCCCACCACCGGTCTATTCAGCGCACTGGCAATATGCGCCGGCCCGGTGTCGGGTGATATGACCAGACGAGCCCGGGACAGCACGGCAATCAGCTCTGCGATCGAGGTCTCCCCCACCAGGTTCGTCACGCCACTGCACCGACCCGCGATAGCGGCCGCAAACGTCTGCTCTATCGGCGAGCGGCCGCCGGTGAGCACCACGCCCAGCCCGTGCCGGTCCAGTATGTGCTGCGCCACGGCGACGTAGCCATCGATCGTCCAGTTGCGCCAGTTCCGGTTCTTGGCGACTGCGCAGGGGTTGATCGCAACGTAGGCCCCCTCGGTGCCGAGCATGGCCTGCACGCTCTCAACGGCATTCGGGCTCACGGGCAGTCCCCATTCGAGCACCGGCTCGAGCTTATAGTGCCGGGGAAAGCGCAGCAGACCCTCGAGCACGTGCTCGCGGTGCTGCTCTCCCGATACAGCCTCATCGATGAACAGCTCGTGCAGGTCGTGTGAGCGGTTCCGGTCAAAGCCCAGCTTCCGGCTGGCGCCGATGCAGGCCGCAACCAGATTGCCGCGCAACGACGGCTGCATATGAAACATCAAGTCGAAGCGGCGTGATGAGAGGCGCCGCCTGACTGCGAACAGGGAAGCCAGTGAGCGGGTCTTGTCGAAAACGACGAACTCTACACCCTCGATTTCGCGGACCAGCTCGTACTCCGTCTTGCCAATGACCCAGGTCAGGCTCGTTTGAGGCCAGTGTTTCTGAACCGTACGCAGAACCGGCAACGTGTGTGTGATGTCTCCGATCGCGGAAAGTCGCAACAGGCACAACGAACGCGGTGGAGTCCTGGCGAAGTCGATCATCGGCGATAGGAGCGTACCGGGCCGGTTGCGGAGGAAGTCGGATTGCGCGGTTGGATCATGGCCCATGGTTTGCCCATGCCGGGGCGAAAATTCTACGCCATGTCGCTCCCGCGAGTCTCTTTGTTCAGGGGCTCTGAATCACACCTCAAACGATTGGCGTCTCGAATGCAAACCAGCCAACCGGGCTGATGGATCCAGCTTGCCACGTGCGCGCGGCGACCACGCAACGACGCCAGCGCAGGCGCGCGTGAGTCCGCACTCAGCCACCGAAGCCCAGGTGGAGAGCTCCGTTTTTTTTGGACATACCCTGCTGGCGACCGGACCGTGGTCCGGCCGCCCTCGCTGGCGGCAACCAGGGGCTGCCGCCGTTGGTAGAGGCCGGCGGAGCGGTTTGTGCGGACGCTCTGCGCGACCACACCGACCGCCCGGGCAGTATCGGCAGACGATCCGGTAACCGGGCGGGTTACCGGACCGCCGCGCCGTCTACCAGCGCGACCCGCCCGAAGAACGCTCGCCGCGTGGCTTCGCCTGATTCACCTTGATGTTACGGCCGCCCATGGACGTCTCGTTCAACGCCTTGATGGCAGCGTCGGCCGAAGCGTTGTCAGCCATTTCCACGAACGCGAAGCCCTTTGACTGGCCGGAGAATTTGTCGGTGATCAGATTCACGCTGGACACGTCGCCGAAAGCGGCAAAGGCGGTACGCAGTTCTTCTTCGGTGGCGCTGTACGGCAGGTTGCCGACGTAGATATTCATCGTCATTTCATTCCTGAGTCTGTGTGTGGGTATGAGTAAACGCTGCCCGTGAGCCAACACACAGTTCACGGTAGCGGGTTTGCCCTCGCAGGCAAATCTGTTCGGTCGTACTCAGCGCGAGTTACCTGCGGCCCGCCGCGGGCGGTTGCGCGGGCGGCTGTTTCGCTTCGGACCCGGGACCTCCTCGGTGCGCGGCTCTCCGCTGCTGCGGCTGCGCGGCCGGCCATGTCCTTGCGTCGGGTCGGGCTGGCGAGGCGCGTGCGGTTTCCGTTCGGGCTGCGCCGCGAGCACTTTCGGCTTGAAGCTGGGCACGGGAAGCACCGGGATATCCTTTTTCAACAGCCGCCGGATGTCCTCGAGCAGCTTGTTCTCGTCATCGCCCACCAGCGAAACGGCCGAGCCGGCCTGGCCGGCGCGGCCGGTGCGCCCGATACGATGCACGTAGTGCTCGGGCACATTGGGCAATTCGTAGTTGACGACGTGCGGCAGGCGATCGATGTCCAGGCCGCGAGCGGCTATGTCGGTGGCCACGAGCACCCGTACGCTGCCGCGTTTGAAGTCAGCCAGCGCCGCGGTGCGCGCACTCTGGCTCTTGTTGCCGTGAATCGCGGCAGCCTGGATACCGGCCCGCACGAGCTGCTGCGCCAGCCGGTTCGCGCCGTGCTTGGTGCGGGTGAACACCAGCACCTGATGCCACTGGCCCGCCTCGATCAGATGAATGAGGAAATCGCGCTTAGCGTCCTTGCGCACCCGGTACACGCATTGGTCGACGGATTCGGCCGCGGCGCTGCGGCGCGCCACCTCGATCAGGGCCGGCTGGTGCAGCAGGGTGTCGGCGAGGCGCCTGATGTCTTTCGTGTAGGTGGCGGAGAACAGCAGGTTCTGGCGCCGCCCCGGGAGCAGTGCCAGCACCTTGCGGATGTCGTGGATGAATCCCATATCGAGCATGCGATCAGCCTCATCGAGCACCAGGATTTCGATGCCGGAAAGATCGACGCTGCGCTGAGCGGCGTGATCCAGCAGTCTGCCTGGCGTGGCAACGAGTATGTCGACGCCGCGCTGCAGCGCGCTCTTCTGCGGGTTGATGTTAACGCCGCCGAAAACGACCGTGCAGCGAAGATCGAGGTGAGCGCCGTAGGTGTCGATGCTCGCACCCACCTGGGCGGCCAGCTCTCGGGTGGGCGTCAACACCAGCGCGCGCGGCGCACCCGCCTTGCCCTGCGTGCGAGGCCGTCGGCTGAACAGCTGAAGTATCGGTAACGCAAACGCGGCCGTTTTTCCCGTGCCGGTCTGTGCCCCGGCAAGGACGTCACGGCCCTGTAACACGACGGGTACGGCCTGGGCCTGGATGGGCGTTGGGCGCGCGTAACCCTGCGCTGCAATGGCGCGCAGGAGTTCGGCCTCAAGGCCGAGTTGTGCAAAGGGCATAAATGCTCCGGTTCCCGCCTACCCGCGTTTTGTTTCGGGTCCAGTCCAGGCAGAGCTGTTATCGGGCGTTCGGGGGAGTCTTTCAAGGAGGGAGACGGCCGCGAGACTTCGGCGCCGACCGGAGGCGCCTTTTAACGCGCGACAGTATAAATGCGCCGCCGGCCAAAAGATAGCATGTAAATGCGCACCGCCCTGCGCGGGGTGGAAAGGCGTCTGGCTCACCGGGCGCGGATTCCCTTTCCAACCCGTAACCTCGTTGCATGACTGCATGCCGCAGCATAGGCCCGCGCACGGTCTAACGGGTTTGGTGGCCACGATCACCTCACAGGGGGTTCACTCGATGGGTAACAGGGAAGGCTCAGCGCGGGCTCAGACGTTTCGCGAGGAGCTGGCCAACGCGATAAGCCACGGCATTGCATTGCTGGCGTCAATGGCGGCCCTTCCGGTGCTCGTCGCCGGCGCCGCCGACGACGGGGAGCTGGTGCAGGTCGTCGGCGCAAGTGTGTTCGGGGCTACCATGCTGATTCTGTACCTCGCCTCGACAATTTATCACGCGTTGCCCGCTGGCAGCGTCAAGCGGTTGTTTCTGCTGGTCGACCATTGCGCCATCTTTCTGCTGATCGCCGGCACCTACACGCCCTTCACGCTCGGCGTGCTGCGGGGCTCGTGGGGCTGGGCGCTGTTCGGCATGGTATGGGGCCTCGCGATTTTCGGGATTCTCCTCAAGTCGGTTGTCGGCACGCGCTATCAGGGCCTGTCCACCTGTCTGTATCTGGGCATGGGGTGGCTCGTGCTGGTGGCGGCGCAGCCGGTACTCGATGCGGTTCCGATCCCGGGCCTGCTCTGGCTGCTGGCGGGTGGACTCTCTTATACGCTGGGCGTGGCCTTCTTCCTGGTTGATGGCAGGGTGCGGTTCGCGCATACCGTGTGGCATCTCTTTGTCGTAGCCGGTTCAGTCTGTCACTTCGTGGCGGTTTACCGGTATGCGGCGTGACCCGCGTCAGAATTCCCGGCAGGCCGCGGGTACATTCGCCGGCGGCGAGACACGAATGGTTCAACCGTATGCTGCAAACATGTCGCCCACGCGACATTTGTGTGGCAAGACGCACGCCAGCGGTTCTTCCGACCCGGCGAGTGAAGCCGGGCCACTCGATGGGTGCATCTTGCTTTCGCGTCACATGCCGCGGCGACGCGCCGTTTGTGACCGAACAGTGACCGCATTTTCGCAGGTGGGTCCTTCAAATCCGAGCGGCAGTCACAGCAGCTAAGCGCGGCCACGCGCTCTTTCCCCGATCATCTCCACGATGACACGCCACAAGCTGTTGAACGGACGAGCTACCGACAGAGCGAAACCCTATACTGTCCCTGTACACTAACGGCATTCGCGCCACGCAATCCCAAAAAGTGTGATGTCTTCCGCAAATTGGTCATCGGCGTCCATGATAAGCGTCTAGTGCGCGTGCTTTACACGCGTGCAATAAATACGTTATGTTGATTCGCACCACCGAATACGGCCGTACTGGTGAGGCTCAAGCTGGTCTTTTCTGGACCATCAACGATCCCTGCCATCGACCGTAGCCACAGAAAAAATACAAGTGTTTGAGCTCCTGAGCGACGGAGCCAACGAGGACCGGTTCTGCGCGCACGGGTTCAGAGCCACGTTCCGTCTGTGGAGGATTGCCTCGATGAGCCGGGCTGTAGACCGAATGCCACGTTCACTGCGATATCGCGGCAACGGAGGCACGTCACCATCACTCCCCAGACTGCACGATCCGTCCATCCGGCGGCGCCGCAGAGCGCCGTCATCCCGATCGCATGAATCAAAAAAGCAAGGCCGCACGAGTGCCGAGGCGGGGGCGAAACGATGGCGCGGCGACGCCGGTAACTGGCGCGCCTGTCGTCCAGTGATTAGCTACCCAGGTAGGCAACTTTGGCTGCAAGCAGAGACAACGACTGGCGGAACAGCGACCAGCTAGTCGACGAGATCATTCGCCTCGTTGAGGCGGGGAGCACCGGCACGCTGTTCGTACGCACGGCCGACGATCATCTTGGTTGTGTCGTGTTCGCGAACGGCGAGATCGTGTCGGTGATGTTTCGCGGCGTGCGCGGCGTGCAGGGCCTCGAGTACGTGCGCGCCTTCAATCAGAGCACCTTCCACTTCGACGAAAATGCACTGCTCTGGGAAGACCCGGGTGATCTGCCGGACACGCGGGACATTCTCGAGAAGCTCGGCGACCCGGGCTCGGCGGTCGACCGTGACGCGATGGTCGATCGCGATTCGACGTTTGATCACGATGCAACGCTCGACCGCGGCATGATGCTCGACCGCAGCGCGAAGCTCGAACGCGAAGCGAAGCTCGAACGCGAAGCGAAGCTCGAGCGCGAAGCGAAACTCGAGCGCGAAGCGAAACTCGAGCGCGAAGCGAGGCTCGAGCGCGAAGCGAAACTCGAGCGCGAAGCGAGGCTCGAGCGCGAAGCGAGGCTCGAGCGCGAAGCGAAGCTCCGGCGCGACGTGCAGCTCGACCGCGACGTGAAACTCGATCGTGGCGCGATGGTCGATCGCGGTGCGATGATCCGGCGCAGCGCGATCGGCGACGGAAGCGCGCCGGCCGGCCGAAGACGGCCCGGCGGGCGAGCCACGCCGCCTCCCCGCCAGCCGGCTATCGCTTTGTCTGCCTCGGAGCTGAAGCGCACCGTGCTCGACACCGCGGTGGCAATCATGGGGCCGGTGGGAAAGATCATCTGCGATGAGGAGTTTGCACGCGCAGGAATTCTGAGCGGTCTCAACGACCTGGACGAGCTGCTGCGGCGTATCGCCCGGGAGATGGACGACGAAACGGATGCGCGTGAGTTTTACAACGACGTGCTGACCAAAGCCACACCGCGCGAAGGCTCGACGACCGCGCCGAGGACCGGCGTGGCGGAGGGCTCGCCCGAATACAACAAACTGCGTGAGGTGATCGAGTCGGAAGCCATCGAGTTTCTGGGGCCGCTTGCGACCCTTTTGTGCGATGAGTACTTTCAGAAGTACTCGGCGGGCAACAACGTCATCGACATCGGTCAGGTGATCAACTCACTGGTCGACGAGATCGGCGATCCGGCGCGAGCAAATGAGTTTCGTGAACGAATAGCTCAACGATTAGGGTAAATAGTGATGGAGAAACGTCCTTTACTGAAAAGTCTGCAGGGCAAGCTGACACTGCAAACGCTCCTGGTAGGGCTGGTGCCGGTTGCGGCCGTCGGCGTGATCTCGTACCTCAGCCTGGTGGAACTGACCGACATTACGGAGGAGCGACTGGAGCAAAGCCGTATCGACCTGTCACGCGACGTTGTCGGTGCAACGCTGTCCGCAACGGCAGGGCGGGTCTCCCAGCAGATAGACGTGTACATGCGCGAACGTATTCTCGATGCGATGGTGTGGGCCAAGGCGCCCAACGTGATCGAGGCGGTAAGAAGCGCAGCAATCGAGCACGACAATCGCGGCTTGACGGATCTGTCAGTGGCGGCGGTCGAGCAGCAGTTCAAGACTGCGAAGAGCCTGTCGCTGTATCCGAAGACGGATGCGTATCTACGCGAACAGATTGCGCTGTCTCCGCACTTCGGAGAGGTCTTCATTACCGACAGCAACGGTTACAACGTCGCGTTGACCAACCCGACCTCCGATTTCGTGCAGAGTGATGAGGGCTGGTGGCGTCAGGCCTGGAACGCCGGACTGGATGTCGGCGACGTAGAGTTTGACGACTCGGCGGGCATCTGGGCGATCGAGATATCGGCGCGCATAGACGATCCCGTAACCGGCACTCGTCTCGGGGTGATGAAGACCGTGCTGGGTGTGAGCCTGATCCAGGAAGTGGCGACCGCCGGCGCCGAAGAGATCATCAGTGGCACGGTGACGGTCGCTACCGGCGAAGGGCTGCTGCTGGCTGAAACCGCGAGCAACCACTCCCGCGAGCGTATCATGAATCCGCAAATCAACCTGCGCGGCACCGGCAATCGCGACATCATGGCCGCCTTCGGTGACAGGGAGCGAGGTTACGAGCTGGGCGAGGAGCGCGTGCTGGGTTACGCGCACCTGTCCGGCGGTGAGTCGTACCGTGACCTGTTGTCAGGCTTCGATGGGTTCGATTGGGTCGTGGTGGTCGAGCAACCGACCGCCATCGCGTTCGCGCCCATCCAGGGACTGGTATCGGTGCAACGCGACCTGGAAGCCTCCAAGACGTTCATCTTTTTCGTGCTGGTGATCGCCGTGCTGCTGGTGGCGGTGATTTCCATCATCGCCGCCAATGTGCTTTCACGGCGGATCACCAAGCCGCTGCTGATGTTGCGTACGTTGGCCGACAACGTAAGCAAGGGCGACACGTCCAAGACTATCGTGGTGACTTCAGACGACGAGATCAACGATCTCGCGGCAGCCTTCGAGCGCATGCGCAAGAGTATCTCCATCGCCATGCGCCGCATGCGCGACGCCCGCACCACCTCCGTACCCGCCCGCATCTCCCGGTAGTGGGAGCAAGAAAAGAAGAGAAAAGAGAGAAAAGGGGTCAGGTTTATTTTCCGGCTGCAGCCGGAAAATAAACCTGACCCCTTTTCTCTTTCCGTGGCCCCGCGAAGCCCTCCGGGCCCTGCATGCCCCTGGGACCCGGCGGACCGACCGCGCCTACAGGGCCCGCTGGCCCCTGCGCGCCGGTGGCGCCGGCCGGGCCGGTGGGACCGACGGGACCGGCCATGCCGACCGGGCGAGTGGCGGTCTGCAGCGGGAAAGGAAGCCCTGTGCCAGGCAGGCGTGCGACGGGAAGCGATCCAGGACCGAAGCCACCCGTCGATGTGCGCGAAAATCGCGGCCAGCGTGACGTTTACCTGGGAAAAAGCATATGGCTGGAACCGTACGCCTCGACGGCTGCGTAAGGCGTCGCTTGGACGGGAGTCACACACTGTTAGAAGGGTTATAGATCAGATGGGTGTTCGGGCGATTGGAGAGGCCGCGGCCCGTGCTATGGCACTGGTGGTTCTCGATTGCAATCTCGACATACTGCACTGCAGCACAAACTGATGAAGGTCCGCTTAGTCGGCAACTCCGCCGGAAAGCTGGCATTCCCTCTGGCTGGACTGGCTCCGATAGCAGACCGACCAGGGTCTCTGTCGGCTATCGGGGGTGGTTCAGCCAATGCCTAGGCGGTGAGTCACTCCGAGGTGCCAAAAACAGCCAGCGCATAACATATGTTGCGATTCAAACCGAGTCGGCAGTTGTCGACCCGAAGCCGTCATTGGAGAGCGATTCGTTCAGGCGAACTGATAGCACTTGTCTGGGTGTTAGTATCAGCCCTGTCCTCGAAACCTTTTGAACGAGAAAACTAGCGTGAAGCTCCCTGCGACCATGCACGGCGTATGGCTCACTGGTCACGGTGACCTGGATAAACTTGAAGTCCACCACGATATTCCAGTGCCCGCCGTGCGCCGCCGCGAGGTACTCATTCGCGTCGCTGCGGCCGGTGTCAACAACACGGATGTGAACACTCGGACTGCCTGGTATTCCAAGCAGGATTCCGCCAGCGAAGATGCAAGTTGGTCCGGTGCGCCGATTCGTTTTCCACGAATCCAGGGTGCTGATGTATGTGGGCGGATAGTGGCGGTTGGAGCCGATATTGACGCTGAGAGAATCGGCGAGCGGGTCCTGGTCGAGCCATGCATTCGGGAGGCCGGAGGAGAAGAGTTGGAGCGGCCTTGGTACTTCGGCTCAGAATGCGATGGAGGCTTCGCGGAGTATACGGTGGTCGCGGCGCGACATGCGTACCTGGTCGAGAGCGAGCTTAGCGATGTTGAGCTTGCATCGTTTCCTTGCTCCTACTCCACGGCAGAGAACCTGCTGACTAGAACGACCGTCGGGCCGGGAGACACGGTTCTTGTCACAGGGGCATCAGGTGGTGTGGGTTCCGCTGTGATTCAGTTGGCTAAAGCGCGCCGGGCCACAGTGCTTGCCGTAACCAGCGCGAACAAATCAGCCGACGTAATCGGTCTCGGGGCCGAACGGACGCTTCCTAGAGACGCGCACCTGGACGAGTTGCTTGGACACAACAGCGTTGATGTCGTAATCGACCTGGTCGCCGGTAAACAATGGTCGGAGCTTCTCAATATTCTCCGTCCTGGGGGACGTTACGGCGTTGCAGGCGCAATTGGCGGCCCGTTGGTCGAGTTGGATGTAAGAACCCTTTACCTGAAGGACTTGAGCCTCTTCGGTTGCACGGTGCTGGAGCCGGATGTGTTTTCGAATTTGCTCAGGCATATCGAACACGCAGATGTGTCTCCTTTAGTGGCCAAGACCTACCCGCTTGAGCGAATCGCAGAGGCGCAAACGGCATTCATCGCTAAAAAACACATCGGGAAGATTGTGCTGATAGTCGGCTCTGGCTCCTGATATCGTTTCGTCCGGTATTTGCCGATCTCTCTATTGTTACACGCAGCAAGTGGTTTTGCGCCTTCCGTAATGTCGGAAACGTCGGTAACTGCGAAAGACAGCGGGCTTAAGTCTGGCCGAAATAGCCCCGCCTACAGACCGACGTGGTTGTTTGTCGGTTATCGGGGGTGATGCGGCCAAAACGCGGAGGGGTGATTTATTCTCCTACGCGATCCCGACCTTTGGCATTGGAGCCACGAGGCAGCTGAGCCGACATAACGGCCATCTCGGGATGGCGACGAAGGTAGCCTGTGCTGCACGCGTCTGGCGGAGATCGGCCAAGAGCAGAAATAATTTTCGAATGGCGGGCCGTCAGGTCAACTGCTCATTGCTGCCGTTGGTGAATCACGGTTGTGCGGTCGGTCCTGCCCCAGAAGCGGGCCAAGTTGGGGCGCCTTCAACGGCCGGGCGCGGTTCACCCAAACTTCTGTCGCCACATCTCGCAACGCAGCGCATCACGGTCCTCGTAAGCACGGACGGCGGACGCGAGATCCAGGGTGAACACATCCTCCCGGTCCTCCGCCAATGCTGTCAGCCGCATGGTGTACCAGGCCGTGATCCCGCCCGGTGGTGCGGACTCGAACCTGGGAAAATCGGGATCGCGGCCACCGCCGGTTAACCAGGTTTCGGGCAGTCGGGGATCGAGCACCATGGCACGCGCCAGACCCACGACATCGATGGTGCCGCTTGCCACGGCATCTGCCGCTTGCTCCCGAGTTTTGAAGCCCCCCGTCAGCATTAGTGGCGTGTTCGTTCTCGCTCGTGCGCGCCGTGCGAAATCAATAAAGTATGGCCCCTTGCCCGAGCCGTCGGAGGCCGCCTTCGCCCCCGGAAAATAGGTGCCCGCACTAATATCAATCAGATCGACCGAGGTTCCGTCGAGAAGGCGCACCACCTCCAGGGCGTCATCCTGGGTTAGTCCACCTTGCAGCTTGTCCGTCGCGTTTATCTTGATTCCGATGGGAAACGCCGGCCCAACAACGCTTCGCACCCTATCCACCACGTCAATGACTACGCGACATCGCGCTTCGATCGAACCACCGTAGCCATCGGTCCTGCGGTTAAACAACGGCGACAGGAACTGACTGAGCAAGAAGCCGTGAGCAGCGTGGATCTGAACGCCGCTAAACCCCGCAGCCATCGCGCATTCCGCGGTCCTCGCGAACAGGTGTGGTAGCTCCCGGACCTCGTCCGTCGACATACCCTCACATTGAACTTCGCCGACATCGAGCGCCGATGGACCCTTCGCCCGGCTGATTGGTGGATGTGAGAGGGCGCCGGCGTGACCGAGCTGCGGCCATAGGTGAGAACCATCAATCGAGGCTCCGCCGGCCAGTGATTGCAGCGTTTGCTGATTCGAACTCTCTCCAAGCACCAGGTTCCCCGGTTTCTCCGGAAAGCGTGGATCCCCTTGCACCTCACCGATGATCGACAGCGCGATTCCGCCCTGAGCCCATCTTTCGTAGAGTCGCATCTGCGCTGCGGTCGGATCGCCCCGGCCATCGGCAAGCGAGTCCGACATTGCGGACTTCGCGAGTCGATGCTTCAGGACCGCGCCGCAGGGGAGAACCAGCGGACGCCTAAGTACTTGATTGGGGGCTGAGGGTTCGACCATGAATCCGCGCAACGTAGCCGCTTCGATGCCCGGCACACTATCGCAATACTGGTGCGTCGACGACGACCGTCTCTAGCGGTCGTCGATGCCGGCCGAGCCATGCACCAATACGACAGTCGGTACCGGTCCTGAGCGCTGCACCGGCAGCGTGAGCGTGCCGGTCAATGCCCTGGGAGAGGGTCCGGTCGCCGCGAACCGGAGCATATGCTGATCATCCCGTGCAGCACAACCTGCGAGCAGTGCAACCACCACCAGAATGTTGAAGAGCCGACGGGTCACAAAAGACTGTAGGATACGCTGCCGGAGACCACTACGACAAGCCGGAACAGCTGATTCAGTGGCTTGCGAAACAGGAGCCATCCGCGCCGCAACCATACCAGCAACTTGCAGATGTGTTGACCACCATGGGGTACTACACGGCCTCTCGCGAGGTGCAGTATGCCGGTAAAGAGCGCGAGCGAAATATTTCGAACGGTCTCGCGAAGCTCGATCTCACTATGCAATGGCTGTTGGTCGGTTATGGGCATGCCTATTGGCAAAGCGTGTTGTGGACTATCGTTCTTACTTTATTGGGAGCGTGGATTGCCGGTTTCGACACCGTTGCCAACCAAATGAACCTTTTTGAACGGTTGCTTTTCAGTTTTGATCGTTTCGTGCCTATATTGAGGCTCAGCGAAGACAACTATAAAAACGATCGAAGCCGGTTAGCTACTACTTCTACTTTCATACGCTTTTGGGATTTGTCCTAGCCAGCTACTTGGCGTCAACAATTGTTTAACGGCCCGGTCACCGACCGCAATTTGGTTGGAGTGAGTCTTCTGGAAATATAGGGCCATCACAGTCAACGGGAGCTCGCAGGGCCATAGTGCATGATTGCAGGCCCTGACCCCGAGGATGTATGTTCACATACGCGGCGCGGCAGGCCGAAGACCTCATCATCGACGAGCACGCAAAAGCTCCGGCCCGCTGCCTTGCGCAGGCACATGCAGGAACGTGAAATAGCACATAGTTCTGCCGCGTCCAACGCGGTAAAAAGGCTGGACCGGGGGCGTTTGCCGCCGACAGAACTCGATTCGAGGAAAAATCTATGAGCGAGAATTCGCCTCCGCTCTAAGATCTGCTGCGTTTGGTTGTCGCAACTGCAATCGTGCCCCCACGGTGGTGTGTTCGCGTAAGGGGCGATTGACGACGATGCCCGACAGTCTCACGCCACTCCTTGCCTGTCCGCGATGTGACAAAGCGCTCGACCTCGTACCCACGGGACATAGATGCGCGGGCTGCCAGGTGGACTTCCCGTCGATCGGGGGCATTCCATGGTTGTTCGCGGACCCCGGAACAGCGCTGGGCGAATGGCGCGGCCGGTTGAATTTCGCAATCCAGAAATTGGATCACGACGCAGCGGAGATCACGTCGGCGCTGAAGGCGAAGGACATTCACAAGCTTACTCGCACGCGGCTGCTGCGACTGCGGTCCGTGACCCGGGATGACGCGAGCAGACTGCGAAACCTGCTCGAGCCCCTAGAGATCAGCTCACTGGAATCGAACTACGCGACCTATCTCGCATTGCGGACGCGCCTGCCGTCGGATCAGGGGCTCACGACGTACTATGCCAATGTCCACCGGGACTGGGCCTGGGGGATGGAAGAAAACGAAGCCTCCGCCACGTCGGTCGTCGATGCTCTCGGGCACGCGCGGGCCGGGAAGACATTGGTTCTCGGTGCCGGAGCGGGGCGGCTGGCCTATGATTTCCACATGCGTGCCCATCCCGATCTGACCGTGGCCATGGACTTCAATCCGCTGCTCACGCTCGTTGCAAAGCGCGTGATGCAAGGCGATTCAATCGAACTCTATGAGTTTCCGATCGCGCCGGAGCGCATGGAAGATGAGGGTGTGCTGCGGACGCTGAAGGCCGAGGCCCCGGTCCGCGACGGGTTCTTTTTCGTGCTCGCTGACGCGTTGCGTCCCCCGTTCATCACGCAGAGCTTCGATACGGTGGTTACGCCCTGGCTCATCGACATACTCCCGGAAGACTTCGTGGTCCTCGCACGCCGAATCAACAGGCTTTTGCAGCTCGGCGGACGTTGGATAAACTTCGGTTCTCTCACATTCAACACTGCCAATCCGGCCCTGCGCTACACGGTCAATGAGTGCATGGCCATATTGGAAGAATGCGGGTTCGAGAATACCCGTCTCGTCGAAGCTACGATCCCCTACATGTGTTCACCGGCGAGTCGGCATTGCCGCCGAGAGTCGGTGCTCACCTGGACTGCGGAGAAGAAAAAGAAGGCTGAACGCCCGCCGCGTCACGAAGCGCTTCCGGATTGGCTGGTGAAAGGTGAAGAACCTGTGCCGGCGCTCTCCTCTTTTCAGGCCCAGGCTCTCTCGACACGCGTGTACGCTTTCATCATGTCCCTGATCGACGGAAAGCGTTCACTGACGGACATCGCCAACCTGATGGTCGAGCAGCGCTTGATGAACGAGAACGAGGCAGAGCCCGCCATTCGTTCGTTCCTCATCCGGATGTACGAAGACAGCCAGCGTTCATCTCGTTACTGAACGGAACTTCAGGTGTTGCAGCAACCGATTGAAATGACACGGCATAGGAGAAGACCGTGGCAGTTCTCTGTTTGACTGCTTTGGGGCTCAACTCGGACGGACAAAGCTCTCTGGCACGATCGGTTGGAACGCGCGCAGCATGAGTAGCGTGAGGTTGGCGTCCCCAAGAGAGTCTGAACCTTATTAACTCCGCGGAAACGGCTTGCTGGCGTTGCCGTTTGAGAGAGTTTCAAGTGTGGGGTAGAGTTTCGCCACAAAGGCTGCAGACTCGTTGCCGCGTCATTCCGATAGCGCTTCGCATCCTGCCGATTGAAGATATCGACTACGCTCGCCGTCGTGCAACTCGTATCGATACGATACTGACACGCACACTTTAGAACAATGACCTGGTGTAGTCGAGAAGCGCGTGGCGGGCGAGCGTGTCGAAGTAGACAGCGCCGACCTTCATCACCTCCTCGTCGACGTCGAACTCCGGACTGTGCAGCGGAACGTACTGATTTTCTTGCGCACGCGCACCGATGCGGACATAACACCCCGGCATTTCCTTGAGGTAGCAGGAAAAATCCTCCGATCCCATACTCGGGTGATCCATGCGCATGAGGCCCTGGTCGCCGACCACCTCCCGGGCGGCCCGGTAGCAGATTTGGGTTTCGTGTTTCGTGTTAACTACCGGCGGATAGCCGGTATTGATATCGACGTCTATGCACGCATCGTGCAACTCCGCGAAAGAGTTGGCGATGCGTTCGAGACCTTTGTGAAGGTGCGCACGAACCTCTCGGAGCGTGGTGCGGATTGTACCCTCTATAACCGCGCACTCCGCAATCACGTCGGGTGCGCTACCGGCCTCCAACCGGCCGATGGTCACTACTGAAGGGTGAATCGGATCGATCTCCCTCGACACCATTGTCTGGATGGCACCGATCAACATACTTGCGATCACGACAGCGTCGGCCGCCTCGTGCGGGCGCACACCGCGTCCGCCGCGGCCTTTTACGTGGATAGCGAACCGGTCCGACTTTGCGTTGATCAAACCGTCCGCCACCATGATCTCTCCGACCCGGTAGTGATGCGTAACCTGCCCGCCGAAAACCGCGGCAACGCCATCCAGGGCACCGGAATTCAGCACCACGCGCGCGCCACCGCCGCGCTCCTCGGCGGGTTGAAACACGAACAACACGTTGCCCTCGGGCGGCGATTCGGCCAGCATCGCAGCCGCACCCAGCACCATCGCCATATGCACGTCGTGGCCACTGGCGTGCATTTTGCCGGCTACCGCTGAGGCAAAGGGCAGATCAGTATTCTCCGTCGCAGGCAAAGCATCCATCTCGGCGCGCAAAGCGATGGTCGGCATCCGCCCATCACGCAAACGGCCTATGACCGCGCTGCCCTTACCGGCGTAAGTGTAGCCAAGGCCGAGGCGCTTAAGTTCCTGAATTATGCCCCGTGCAGTGTGTTCCTCCTCGAACGCCAGCTCCGGATGGCGGTGGAAGGCCCGCCTCAGCTCGACCATCCGAGGAAAAAACTTCGCAGCTTTCTCAGCGTAACTCATCGTGGTTGATTTCGTCCTGTTAACAAGTTGGTCTTGATCGCATCGTGACAACCCAAGCGACTATTGCAGGGCTGCGCGGAGCACACCCGGAAGGCCCAGTCGCATCCCGCGTTCTTAATGAAACTACCCCACTGACCTTGGTGCTGCCCCCCGCGGATAAAGTCCCCAGGGCGCGATACCGATGACTGCCAGACAAGACACCCTCGTACGGTTACGGGCGCGCTGTGTTGCGATAGGTGATCTGGGCAAACAAAGCATCGTGGATGCTTTAGCCACCATCGGTCATATACAAAGCAAATTGCATGCCTCGCGCTCCCACGTTCACCGACAAGGAAGCGCAGAATTTCAATGACCTGAATCACGGTCGTAGCAGAGATTCAGCGGCTAACAGATATCTGCTGAGCGGCCTCGCCCGTTGTGCGACATGCGGCGGAAACATGGTAGTACCGAGCGGCCGTTCGGGGCCATCCGGCAAGAGACGGATCGTGCCCCCCGCTACGCGTGTTCGTACAACCACAACCGTGGTTCGACCATCTGTGACAATAACCGCCGGGAACTGATCGAACGCATCGACGCGCCGGTATTGTCCGCTATTGAACGCACCGTGCTTACCCCCGAGGCTGTCGACTACGTCATCGAACGAGCGCTGCGATTGGTGGCTGAACGGCAACGGCAAGACCCTGACCATCGAGGTCGGTTGGAAGGCGAATTGAAGCGAGTTCGTTCGGAGCCGACCAACCTGCTTGACCTTGCGGCGCAGGGCACGGCTCCGACCAGCGTCCTCGAAGAGATTACGAAACGTGAAGCACGCATAACGCTGCTGCAGGACGAGCATTCGGAACTGGAGCACACCAAGCAGGTATTGAAACTCAACGACAAACGGTTGAGAAAGGAGATGCGCGACCGCATGGCGCGATTCAGCGAGCTGATGCACGACAACGTGCCCAGGGCCCGTCAGGCGCTTCGTAAGCTCCTAAACGGCCCTGTGAACCTTACGCCGATGATCAAGGATGGCCGAAAGACCTATAGCTTCGAGGGAGAAACGACGGTAGGGCCGCTACTACCGCCGGAGCTTATAAGGATGGCGTCCCCAAGGGGATTTGAACGTTATAAAAGCCGCGGAGACGGCTTGCCGGCGTTGCCATTTGAAGGATCCGCGGGCGGCTCGACTGATGCGGAATAGAGCCCAGATGTCCGCTTTCAGCGAAGTTGGCTAATTCCGTGCTGGCACAGACGTACCGTTTCGGGCTTTCGATAGCAGGTGAAGCCGTATGTCTATGCGTGTCGATGGAGTTGCCATCTGCTTGAGTCCGCGGCGACTATTTTGGCGGTACCGGGTGTCCGCAGGCGAATTCTACGCAGTTTCCGTTCGGATCCTTGACGGCGCAAAAATAGGCTCCTGGAAGGTGTTCATCCGGCTCCCAAAAAAGAATGCCATTTTCACGCGCACAACGCGCAATGTCGTCGACAGTCTCTCTGGATTCAACTGAAAACCCGAAATGCCTCTCGTCGCTATCTTTTAACTCGAGATTTTCCCCACCACTTTTCAACTGCAAGACAATTTGCTTATCTCGCCCGTTTTCAGACATGTAGACAGAACCCACTCCTCCTTGAGATCGGTCATCGATGACATCCATTTCGCAATATCGTTGATAGAAGCGAACGCAGTCATCGAGTTCCGAAACATGCAGGCAAATGTGCGTCATTCTAGGTGCCATGAATCTCTCCACTTCGAACCGTGTCTTGCCATACTGGAGTGCTGATCCAAGTGCAGCACTGGTCGGTTGGCTACCCATTCTATCCTGCAATCGGCGTAATGGCCCCGGCCTACTCAACTGCCATGCGTAAAAACCAAATGATAGCCTTCGCCACCTCACAACCACCAAGCGCGACGGACTTCATCGGCCAAAGGCCCGCGAAGCAAGTGCTCGTGGCGCATCACATAGCGCTTATCGCGCCGGGCAAGAATGAAAGTCGTTATCCGATTCAGCAGAATTCGCGTCGCACGAACTAGCCCTCGATAATCGTTGCTAGTCACCTCCGCGACGGTCGATTCGATTCCAGGTAAAGTCGCACTACGCATGTTGCTTCTCCTCGTGTAGATGGTTGCTATCTACCTGAGAGATAGTGTCCACACAGCGTCGCTCTCAGACCATGGTGCAGATGCATCAAAATGCCCATGCAAATGCACTATTCAGTGGGTCGGCACGCCGGGAACCCGGTTGACCTTGCGGGGCGAGCACGGATATCGGTGGACGGCTTTGCTAACCCGTGCGCATGCGAAACGGCGTCGTTCGTTTATACTTGATCGCGATCGTCGTTTCCGGGGGCTCTGCGGTTGGGCGAGAAAGTGAGCAGTCTTTCGCATCGGGAGCTAAGTATCGCCGAGCGCTACGCCGCGGGCGAAACCTACAAGGAAATCGCCGAAGCGCTCTTCATTGCACCCGCCACCGTGCGCAATCACCTGGCAGCCATTTATCGCAAACTGGACGTGAGCGGCAAACCGGGATTGATCAGCGCTTTGGCAGAAGATAGGTCGACCGCCGCTCGAGCCGCGCCTACAGAGATCGGGCTGGCCGACCAAAGCCCGGTTCGGTATTGCGCGTCCAGCGACGGTGCGAACATCGCTCACGCCCAAGTCGGCAGCGGTTATCCCTTGGTGCTGGCCGGTAGCTGGATGACGCATCTGGAGTGGGACTGGGGCAACCCCGGTTGGGGTCATCATCTGCGCGAACTGGCGCAGGACTTCACACTAATCAGATACGATCAGCGTGGCAACGGCATGTCTGACTGGGATGTCGAAATCTCTTTCGACAGGATGGTCTACGATTTACACAGCGTGATCGACTGCCACGACTACGACAAGGTGGCTATCTTTGGCCCGTCACAGGCGGCTGCTGTGTCGATTGCCTACACTAGAGAGCATCCGGAGCGGGTTTCACACCTGATCCTGTATGGAGGTTACGCGCGTGGACGACGTCGGCGCGGAGACCCGGAAGCCGAAGCTGAGAGTGAAGCTCTGGTGACATTGATTCGTCAAGGTTGGGGCCGTGACAATCCGGCGTTTCGGCAAACACTGACGTCACTTTTTATGCCCGATGCCAGCCAGGAACAAGCTGCATGGTTCAACGACTTTCAGAAGGCGTGTGGTCCGGGAGAAAACATAGCGAGATTTCGCGAAGTATTCGACGAGATGGATATTTCTGACCTTGTTGACGGTGTGAAAGTGCCTACGTTGGTTATCCACTGCGTTGAGGATTCCGTTGCACCGTTATCGGAAGGCAAGTTCCTCGCATCACGCATCGCTGGAGCGCAGTTCATCACGCTCAACAGCCGGAGTCACATGCTTTTGGAGAACGATCCGGAATTCCCCAGGTTTCTTAGCAGCGTTCGTGGTTTCCTCGAATCAGCCTAGCCGGGTTCGCAGACAAAGATCATGTTGCGCCGCAATAGTGCCCGTCGTTAGTCGGTTTTGTCGGCATCAGAGACCTTTGCTCACGGACGCCTCGCGTCAGAAAACGTCCGATACCGGACGGCACTGTCAGGAGGCGAGGAAGCTTAGCCACTCGTTGACCCTTACACCGAAGGGACAATCGGGCGTAAGTTACGTTTAGCTACCGCCGTCCGATTTTATAGAGTCTGGCGTCCCCAAGAGGGTTTGAAGGTTACAAAAGCCACGGAAATAACTTACTGACGTTGTGGTTTGAGGGAATTGCAGGCACCGCGTAGCCCAATGAGGGTCGCTCAGACACTGAGTTAGTCAGAGATCTGGCCGAAAGCGGACATGGCGAGCCAGCGAAACATGGCCAGAACGCCGACTGAGCGGATTTCTCTAAAGGGCACAGCGAAATCGCATTGCTGCGCTGCAATGGTGGCGATCTGCCTAATGCATTCATCAGCCGTCATTGTAGTCTAGCCCGGTAAGTGGTACTAAGCAGAGGCTGTCGAAAAGATGGATCAAATCATTGCGGGCGACATTGAATGAATTGCTTCCGCCCAGCTGATCGGGCTGATGCAGATTTCCTGGTCCCCCTTGTCACGGAGTCTTCTGGCGGTGTTTGGACTGCCGTTTGGAAAGCACTCGCTTATGACGGCGAGTCCGTCCAGGCTTCAGGGACAAGGTACCTCGCCGATGCCTCGAACGATCTGAGCATAGCCAACACAATCTTGGCTGAGTCTGATGGTGTCCGTATCGGAGCGATGATCAGCTATCGAGAGGAGAACGCGACGCCGAACGGGTCTGAATCTCGTGATCATTCTCGATTGCCGCGCGACTTGACTGAAGCGCTGAAACCCTACCGTGACCTGAGCGACCCGG
>JAHELT010000124.1 GCA_024644045.1 Chromatiales bacterium
TTGCCGCTTACACCGAAGGGACGATCGGGCGTAAGTTACGTTTAGCTACCGCCGTCCGATTTTATAGAGTATTGGCGTCCCCAAGGGGATTCGAACCCCTGTTGCCGGCGTGAGAGGCCGGTGTCCTAGGCCGACTAGACGATGGGGACGTGGTGCCGAGACCGGATTCTACAGGAACTGGGGGCTGCCTCTGCAAGCCCGAATGCAGGGTTTCAAGGCCCGGCTCAGACGGCGGGGACCCTACCGCGGACAGACAAGGCGTGCGCCTGAAGGGTGAAGGGTCGATCCGGGCCGTTTCCGGCTGTCTTTCCGCGGAGGCGCTTCTCGATCTCTGCGACCTGGTGAGGCTCGAGTCTCGAAGCGTAGGATGAGGTGGGCGTTACGTTGCTGAGAAAGGGCGTCCAGTAGTCTTCGAACGAAGCGAATGCCATGTCCACGACGTGCCGGGTGGTCTCGACTTCGGTCAGGCCAGCCGCCCGCCAGAGGTTCTGCAGGGCGACGTCGTCAGGATAGTCTACGATCAGGCAGTCTGCAGCGGCCTGGCGCGAAGCCTGGTTGTTCACGACCTCGACGACCGTGTCCCAGAACAGAGTCAGCATCGGCATGCCATGCGCGAAGTCCCACTGGCTCGCGGCAATCAGTCCGCCGGGGCGGGTCACCCGGCGCATTTCGCACAGCGCCCGCCGCGCGTCCGGGAGTTCCTGCAGGATCAGCAGGGAGAGCGTCGCGTCGAAGCGGTCTTCCTCGAAGGGGATGTCGAGCGCGTCGCCCACTTCAAAGCACAGACGGTCGTCGGAAAACCTGCTACGGCAGTAAGCGACATAGTCGGTGGCTGGCTCGATACCGACCACGGTCGAATCGGTGGTGGCTTTCAGCAGCGCCGCGGACAGCACGCCGGTGCCAGCGCCGAGGTCGAGCAAGTGGGCGCCGCCGGGCAGATCGGCGAAGCTCACAAACGCTGGCGCCAGGAGCGCGCTCCAGCGCCCCATCCAGCGTTCGTAGGCGGCCGGATTCGAGAACTCCACCATCGGGTGAGGCCCCTGTTGTTCGGATGCTGGGGATAAGTTTAGACCGCGGACCGCGATTCCACTCGCTGTGGAAGACCCTCACCCCTGCCCCTCTCCCAGAGGGAGAGGGGTAAGAGTGGCAGCGCCTCGCAAAGGAAGGGTAGAACGTGGTGGCTCTCTCCCTGCGGGAGACGGGCGAAAAGCAGCGGTCCTTGTCCAGAGCGGAGCGGAAATGTGGCTCGCGAGAGTCAGGATCCCCTGCTTTGTGGCCGCTATCGGGGATTAAGACCCTCACCCCCGCCCCTCTCCCCGGGGGAAAGGGGAAAAAGTGGCCAGCCCTCTCCCAGAGGATGAGGGGAAAAGTGGCGGCCTTTGGTTCCAGTGGGGGGATGGATAAAGGTGGCAAACCCCTTCTCCCGGCGGGTGAGCGGTAAAGACCTTAACCCTGTCAGGGATGGTGCAGCGTTTATGGTAGCAACGGGCTTACAGACACTTTTTCGGGGAAGCTGAAACCTTATGCCGGCTCGCGTGTACTACGAACCAATGGACCAGTCTTCGGTGGCATCAGGGCGATGAGCGAACCGGTGTGCAGAACGGAGCGGGGCTACGTGGGCGGGACCGATGAGCGCGACTGGCTTTCGAGGCACTGCGAAGGGGATGCGGAGGCGTTTCCCCGCCTGCTCCGGCGGTACCGGCGCCCGGTCTACAGCTACCTGGTGCGGTGCGGGCTGGATGCGGCGAGCTGCGACGACCTGTTTCAGGACATTTTCCTGAAGATTCACGCCGCTGCCGGGTCCTACGACGCCGCGCAACCGCTGCGGGCCTGGATTTTCACCATCGCGGCCAACACGGTGCGCAACCACTGGCGCCGGTCGAAAGCCGGGCTGGCGGTG
The DNA here is from genome assembly GCA_024644045.1 of Chromatiales bacterium. Classification (GTDB taxonomy): domain Bacteria; phylum Pseudomonadota; class Gammaproteobacteria; order JAHELT01; family JAHELT01; genus JAHELT01. The sequence goes on from JAHELT010000124.1 coordinate 1,901, forward strand.
GTCGGCAACGAGCCCCTGGCGGATCACGGCGATCCGGGCCCCGGCACCGACGGCATCGCCGAGACCGGGCAGGCGCTGGCGTGGCTGCCCGTGGCGATTGCGGGGCTGCCGCTCGCTCACCGCGAAGTGCTGATCCTCGTGGCGATCGAAGGTCTGCCGCAGCAGGAAGTCGCCACGATTCTCGGGATGCCGCTGAATTCGGTGAAGACGAATCTGCGCCGCGCACGCCTGGCGTTGTTGAAAGAGCAGCGGCGCCGGGATACGCCGGTGAACGCTGGAGAACATTCATGAGCGATTGCGAGACATTGCAGGATCGCGCCCTGGAGGACGGCGCGCGGGGCGTGACCGAGACGCCCGAGCTGCGCGAGCACCTTGCACAGTGCACTGAGTGTCAGCGGTTCCTCGAGGACCTGGAAACACTGACCGGTGCGTTGCAGGCGCTGCCGCTGGTCGATGCGCCGAACGATCTGGTCGAGCGGACAGCTCGTCAGTTGCGTAGTACGCAAGCGCCGCCGGTCAAGCCCGCCCGGCGCTGGGGGCGTGCTCGGTACTGGTACTCCGCAGCAGCCAGCATCCTGGTCATGGGGTTCGCCGTGCTGCTGCTGCAGCAGCCGCAACACCGGCAATTGAGCACCGCACCGGAATCCGAGCTCAGCAGGGTGTTGCCGGAAGGCCAGTCGGTGGACCGGCTGCAGTCGCCCGAACCGGCAACGGAGTTTGCCGCGCGAGAGGCGACGGGCAAAAAGAACGCCGAGCTGGTCGCGCAGCTTCGCGAAAGCGAACGGCTGCTCGGCGAGCTGTCCGAGCTGCCGGCTGACGCGGGATCCGGCACTGTCAGCATCGCCGGCCGGTTGCTGCAGGGCACGGACACGTTCGAAGGCGGCGACGACGACGGTCTTGTCCGGAAGCGCCGTGCGAACCGCATGCTGCTCGAAGGCAACGAGCAAAAGCGCGACGCTCGCACGGCACAGGGCTTTCCGGGCGCCCGCGCGCTGCCGGAGGAGCTCCGCGACTACGAGTTCCGTGCCGAAAAAGAACGGACTGTCCGCAGGGACGGCGATCGCTCGGCCGGGCTGGCGACGCTTCCTGCCAGCCCGCCGCCGGCGGTGGACGAGGCGCAGGAAGAATACCGTAAGAGCGAAACCTCATCGTTCTCCAGCACCGCCGAAAACCTCGCGCCCGCCGAATCCCCCGCGCCGAGCAAACGCCCGCACGCCAAGGACAACAAGGGGTACAGCGAAGCGGATCAGCTGGAGTCTGCGCAGCAGGCGGCAGCACCCGTGGTGCGCGACCTGACGTTTGCCGGTGCCGCCGGGGATTCGCCGAGCGATGGCAGCGAACGGCAAGGCCGGGCGAGCGCGCGGGCGGAGCAGTTTCTAACCGATCTGGAACGCGTCGAGGGCCTGCGTTTCAAGGCGGCCGAAGGGTACTGGCGAAATACCTATGTCCCGGGCGATTCGGCCATGCGCCTGCTGCGCACGCGGCTCGGCCTCTGGCACAAGGTCCCCGGGATCGGCGACGTGCGCCTGGAACAGGCGGTGCGCGCCAACCGTCAACCGCTGGACGTGCCGGACAACGCGGCGATGGGCCTGTACCTGCAGGCGGACAAGGCTGCCGTGTCCGGTGTTGGGCGCGTACGTCTTCAAGTGGGACTGCAGGGCGCGGTTCGCCAGGGCGCGCGCCCGACTATGAATCTCAGCGTGCTGCTCGACCTGAGCAACAACGCGCAGCAGCCGAGCCCCCAGCAGGTACGTGCAATCGTTGATGCGCTGCTCGGCGCACATCAGCCGGGCGACCGCTTTTCGCTCACCGTCACAGGTGCGGACGGCGGGCTGCTCGTGGACGCAGCCGATTTCCGCCATGGCCCGCTGCAGGTGGCGCTGGCGCGGTTGTTCAGCGGCGAGATGCCCGCCGGTGCACAACCGGTCTCCCTGATCGATGCGTTGCAGATTGCCACGGTGGCCGCCCGCAGCGGGGACGACCCGAGTGCCGTGTTCGGTTCGAGCCTCGTGTTGCTGATCACTGCCGGCATCGACGACGCACAGCTGCCCACGTTGCAGACCATCGCGCACCGCAACGCGGTCGGCGGCATCGCTTTGAGCGTCGTCGACACGGGTGCGGGCGGCGCGCTGGGAACGGGCTCCCCTGCCCTGGAACGCCTGGTCGCGGCGGGCCAGGGACAGCGTCGCGCGATGGCGCAGCCCGACGATGCTGCCCGTGTGATCAATGCCGAGCTGCATGCCGCGAGCCGCGCCGTGGCGCGCGCCGCACGGCTGCGCATCCGGCTTGGGCCCGGTGTGCAGCTCATCGATGTGCTCGGTTCGGAGCGCCTCGAAGAACCGCAGGCCGAACGCGTGCGCGAAGCCGAGCGCAGCATCGACCAGCGCCTGGCGCGCAACATCGGCATCCGCGCCGACCGCGGCGAGGATGAGGACGGCATCCAGATCGTCATTCCGAACTTCCATGCCGGCGACAGTCACGTGATCCTGCTGGACCTGCTGGTCGACGGCCCGGGCACCGCGGCCGATGTGACCCTGCGCTACAAAGACCTGGTGCATCTGAAGAACGGGGTGGCGCGCGCGGAGTTGAAGCTGCCGGGCGGCGACCGTCGCCCCGGTCCGCTGCAGCGTAACGTGCTGAAGAACCGCGTCGCCTTCGAGCTCGCGCAGGCCGCGCGTGACGCGAGCCGGTTACTCGAACAGGGCGATGCACCGCGCGCCATCGAAACGCTGCGCGCGATGCATGAGCTGCTGGCCGGCCTGCGCGAGACGGTCAACGGCTGGTCCTCGGACCGTGAGCTGCTCGCCGATGCGCGCGTGCTGGCCGACTACGTGGCCTACCTGCAGGCGAACCTGCAGACCCATCCGTTTCACCAACGTTACCTCGTCGAGTCGTTGCGTTACATGGCGTTTCGCAAGCTGACTGCGGCGAACGGGGAACCGCAACCATGAACTCCTTGATCGCAAGTCCGCAGCGCTGCATGCAGGCGTTGCTCGTATTCATTGCCCTGGCGCTCGCTTCCGAGCCGCCGCTCGCCTCCGAGATCGATATCCATGCCGGTGGCAATCGCACGACGCTGGCCGACATCGACACCGGCACGGGCGGCGAGGTGCGCGTGCCGTTGCACGCCTATACCGCGTTGCTCAATCAGTTGCGCCAGGACCCGCGGCCGGCACCAGCAGCTTACGCCGTCGGTCAAAGCCGCGTGTCCGTGAAAGTCGCCGAACGCGACAGCGCCATGGTGGCAAGCGTAAACGTCACCGTCAGCATCGAAACCTTCGAGAACGAATGGACGCTGGTGCCGATATTGCCCGCGGGCACCGCCTTGTCGCAGGCCAGCGTGAACGGTAAACCCGTGCAGCTCGTGCAGGGGCCGGACGGTTTGTCCTGGAGCACCGCCACGGCGGGGACTGTCACCATGCAACTTCGTTACGGCGTCAACGCCTCGCGCTCGGATGCCGGGTTCGTGCTGCCGTTGCCGGTACCGTACGCCGCGGCAACGCAGCTCAACGGTAACTTCCCGGGCGGCGGTCTGGACCTTGCGGTGATTCCCTCGGCCAATCTGCGCAGCGAGGAGAAGAACGGCACCACGCGGATCAGCGCGGATCTGCCCGGCACCTCCTCGGTACTGATCTCCTGGCGCACGCCGAGCAAGCAGCCTTACGTCATCGGCCGCGCGAGCTACGAGGGCACGTTGAGTAACGACGCGCTGAGATGGACCGCGCTGTTCGACGTCGAAGTGTTCAGCGCCGAGCCGCTGACGCTGCCGCTGGTGCCGGCGAGCGTCACGCTGAACGATGCGCGTGTCGACGACAAGCGTGCCACCGTGTTCGAAAAGGACGGACATTTCAGCGTCGGTCTGCAGGGGCGCGGCATGCGTCAGGTGCAGGTCGTATTCGAGGTACCGGTCAGCGAGGGCAACGGCCCGCCGCAGGCACTCGTGCCGATTCCGCGCATTCCGGTATCCGCCTTCCAGCTCACCCTGCCGGGCCGCAAGGAAATCAAGGTAACGCCGGCGGCCAACGTCAGCACGCGCGAGCTGGGCGAGAATACCCGTGCGACGGTGTTTGTGCCGATGGTCGAGCAGGTACGCTTCAGCTGGAGCGACGCGGTGCCGGAAGACCTCCAGACACGAGTGCGTGCGAATGCCAGTCTGTTCCACACGTTGCACGCCGAAGAAGGCGTGCTGCACGGGCGCGCGCTGGCGGTGTGGGAGATCACCCACGGCGAGACGAGTCAGCTGGTGCTGGACATACCCGGCACGGCGCAGGTCAATCGCATCGTCGCCCCGGCCGGGGGCATCAGTGACTGGGCCGTGGTCAGCGCCGACGGCGCGGAACGCAAGCGCATCAACGTGTTTCTCGATCGCGCCGTCAGCGGCGAATTCGTGCTGGACATCTACTATGAGCAACTGCTGGGCAATCGCGCAGCGGAGACCGACCCGATCGATGTGCCCTTGCTGAGTGCCATCGACGTGCACCGCCAGCGCGGCATGCTGGCGCTGCTCTCCGGTCAGGAGCTGGCGTTGAACCCCCAGCGCGAGGAACGCGTCTCGCGCGTCGGGGAGAACCAGCTGCCCGCGTTCGTACGCAACCAGATCGCCCTCACCGTCGCGCATACCTACAAGTACACCGACCCGATGCCGCTGGTCACCGTCAGGGCCGAAGCGCCGGAACGCAAGCAGGGCAAGTTCGATGCGCAGGTGAACACACTGATCTCGCTCGGGGAAGTCACCATGAAGGGCTCGGCCACCATCGAGCTCGACGTCAAGTCGGGCTCCATCGCCGATCTCTTTCTGCAGCTGCCCGGCGGAGTCAACATTCTGGGCGTGTCGGGCCCGTCCCTGCGCACGCATCACGTACGCGCCGAAGGTGATGGGCAGACGATCCAGATGGAGTTCACGCGCCAGATGGAGGGTCAGTTCCGCGTCGAGGTGAACTATGAGCGCATCATGACGAGCGTCGATGCGGATCTGGACGTACCCACGGTGACGGTCAGGGAAGCGGAAGTCGAGCACGGGCGCATCGCCATCGAGGCGCTGACCGCGGTCGAGGTGCGCGCCACCACGACCGAGCAGCTGTCGACACTCGACATCAACGAGCTGCCGCAACAGCTGGTGTTCAAGACCACCAATCCCATCCTGCTCGCCTACCGCTACGTGCATGCGAAACCGCCGTACAAGCTGGCGCTCAAAGTCACCCGGCACGACGAAATCGACGTCCAGGTCGCTGCGATCGAGACCGCCGAGTACACGACGCTGTACACGCGCGACGGGCTTGCGGTTACCACCGCGCGGTTCGACGTGCGCAACAGCCGCCGGCAGTTCCTGCGCCTCGAGCTGCCACCGGGCTCACAGGTGTGGTCGGCCTTCGTCGACGGCAAGGCGGAAAAACCCGCGCATGCTTCGGGCGAATCGAACGACTCGGATGTGCTGATCCGCATGATCAACTCGACCGCAGGCTTCCCGGTGGAGATCGTCTACACGACGCCGGTGGAACGCATGGCCGCGCTCGGCCGCATCGGCGGGCAACTGCCGCGACCGGACATGGTGGTGACGCATACGCGCTGGAATGTCTTTCTGCCAAGCGGGCACCGCTATTTCTCGCCGGACAGCTCGCTGGACGTGAACGTGCGCGGCCGGTTGGTGAACCCGCGCCAGGCCGCCAGCGCCGCACTGCGCGCCGAGGACGTGCGCAAGGTCGCGATGGGCCAGCCGCTGCGCATCACGGTACCCACTCAGGGCGTGCAGTTCTCGTTCGAAAAACTCTACGCCAATCAGTCGCCGCAGGCCGCGCAGTTCGCGGTGCGGTACACCTCACAGGACCTGAACCGCGTTTCGCTGGCGGCGAGCCTGGTGGGCGTTCTGGTGTTCTTTGCGGGCATCGTGCTGTTGCTGCGCCGACGCATCAACCGGCCCCTCGCCATTGCGGTGCTGGCAGCCGGCGCATTCACTGTGCTGGCGGCAGTCGGTTACTTCGGCAGCAACCCGCTGCCGGCTACGGGACTGGCCGCCGTGCTCGGGCTGGCGCTGCTCGTTTACCGGGCGACACAATGGTGGCGCACGTCGCGCGGACGTAACCTGCCGGTGGCAGGCTCGTAGGCCCCAACCCCTCTCCCCGAGGGAGAGGGGACCCTCACCCCTGCCCCTCTCTCCGAGGGAGAGGGGGGGGGAAGCGTCACCCTTGATTCCTCTCCTCATGGGAGAGGGAAAGAGAGCCTTCTCCTCGGGGAGAAGGGTTGGGCTGAGGGAGGCGGGCGTCGTTGTTGAGCAAAGCAAAATGTTGGTGAGCGATTGCGCTCGAAGAACACGAAAAGCGTGACCGAGTTCACGCTACAGGGGGCGTTTGTGACGTGGCATACCGTTTGCACCGGTATCACGTCACGTTCTGGCGGTAGCTATTTGCACAGCGCTACGTGCGACGGCGCGCTAAAGTGACGACCATTCCACACAGGAGCACGAGGACCCGGCAATGACCAACGAGATTCTATACGGCGAACGCAAAGTAACGCTGGAAGCGTCGGAAGTCTGGTTCACCTGGCTGATCGCAAGCGTGCTGCTCGGGGCGTTGGGGCTGATTTCGTTTTTCGTCTAGCGGCGCTGCTTACAGAAAAGAAAGACGTTAAGGAATGGGGACAGTCCCTGTTGGAGGCAATGCGAGCAGCCACCTTCTGCGTGACACCAGCTTCATCGATATATAAAGCCGCGGTGGGGGACAGTCCCCTCACGGTGTGATCTGAAAGACCCGCAGGTCTTCGTCGAACCCTTTGATCCGAGCCGCGCGCTCGCGCACCTCGAAACGCGTCAGCAACGGCCTCACCGCAACGTCTTCCGCGAACGCCTGTGACATGGTGATGGTACCGGCCTCGCTCTGCGCCTCCAGGCGCGCGGCCAGGTTCACGGTGTTGCCGTAGTAGTCGAGACGGTCGTTCAACGTCACCGAGATACTGCTCCCGGTGTGAATACCGATGCGGATCGCCATCGGCACGTGCCCTTCGCGCGACTCGCGTTCCCGGCTCGCATTGAATTCGGCGACCGCCCGCTGCATCGCGATCCCGGCACGCAGCGCGTCTTCGGGCACATTGAACGCGGCGTGAACACCGTCCCCCACGGTTTTCACAATGGTCCCGTCATGCGCGCGCACCACGTCGCCCAGCAGGGCGAAATGCTCGCGCACGACGTGGTAAGCCTGCGCCTCGCCGATGCTGGTGAAGAGTGCCGTGGAGCCCACCAGGTCGGTAAAAATGAAGGTGATGTTGCGGATTCTGACGTCGTCCCCGGGCCGCAGCACCTGCTCGGAAAACAGGTCCCGGAATGCCTGCATTGTCGTTACGCGTTCGGCGGTCAGCACATCGCGCAGCCAGCTGCGGTCCTCGATCACCAGCGTCCGCACCGCCTCGCCGTCGTTGCGGAAAACGATCTCGCCGGGCTGGGCCACGGCACCCGAGTACACGTCCGCGCCGTTCACGCCAACCTCCGGAAAACCGCCGTCGCTCCACTCGATGTCGTACTCGCCGCCCGCCTCCAGCGTCCGCAGGCGGTAGTCGCCCGGCGCCAGCACGGCCGGCAGCACGCGGCGCTCGCCCGGCTGCAGCGTGAGTTGGCCTTTGATATGCGGCGTCGCCCCCGGTCCGCTCCGGCAGTACTCACCGTACTCGATGCCTCGCACCGCGGGACTCGGGCTGAAGGTGAGCTCGACGTTCGCCGCAAAGTCGGCACTGTAGTCGATGTTGCACGCGGGACAGTGCACCCCTTTCGGCAGATCGCCCATGGCGAGGCTGCTGGCTTTCGACACGCGACAGCGCGGGCACAGCAGATCCCAGCGCGACTCCAGCAGCCCTTCACGCACCGCCTGCAGGCACAGCTCGATCACCAGCCGCGGTTCAACCCCCCAGTGCCGCGCCAGGCGCAGCGGACGTAACGACCACAGGTCTACTTCCTGCGCGTCGAACACGTGCTCGAGCAGGCGCTCGGCGAGCCCGTGCCCGTAGGTCGAGGCTTCAATGCTCTGCGCAATCGCCGCTGCCCGCTGGCGCGCTGCCTTCGCCGGGTGCGCGTGCGACTCGAACAGATACGGTTTCTCGGCCGAGAGCGCGTGCTCCGCCTGCCTTAGAACGCGTTGGGCATCCTTGCCGAACTGCCGGACGATCTTGCCTGCGATCGCCGTGCCGAGCAGGTTGTTGCTCTGCAGCTCAAGCTCGTAGTGGAGCACGCTCCGTTCATCTTTGCCGGCCACCTGCACACGCGCTGCCAGCGATTTCAGCGGGCCGTTTCGGAACTCACGGACCTGCTCGAACCAGCGGTTCTCGATCCAGGTCGCCGGCAGCTCTTCCCATTCGATCCTGAAGCCGGCCTTCATCAGCTCGCCGAACACCTTGATCCGGCCGTCCGGTTGCTTCTCCTCGCGTGCGGTGTACTTCGGCACCCCCGTCGCCTCGTTCCAGCGCGGCGTGTCGGACACGACCGACCAGAGCTTGTCGACCGGGTAGGCAAACTCGAAATCATAGCGACCGTTGACCGTGCGCTGCATGGGGACAAGTGTAACGGGCTTTACACTCTGCAGTACAGAGTATTAAACTCTGAACTACAGAGTGACTGGGGGCTACCCATGACGCGCAACGTCCTGCACATTACCAACGGCGACAGCGCCGCGTCGCTGCTCTTGAAATCCGACGTCGCCGGCGATGTGCTGCCCTGGCGGGACGTGCTGCATGAGGGACCGGTCCCGGGTGGATTGACGCTGCGCGAACTCTCGGAGGTGCGCGCGGCGTTTCTCTCGAACGATGAGACCTTCCCGCTGGCCGAGACGCAGCGCGCGTTTGCGCTTCGCGACGAACACCTGCGAGGATGCGACCGCTACGACGAGGTGATCCTGTGGTTCGAGCACGATCTCTACGATCAGCTGCAGATTCTCCAGATCCTGGACTGGTTTCATGCCAACCCCCCGCAACATACCGAATGCACCCTGATCTGCATCGACCGTTTTCCGGGCATCGAACCGTTCCAGGGCCTCGGGCAACTGAACGAGACGCAGATCGCTTCTCTTCACGGCAGCCAGGCACCCATCACTTTCGAACAGACCGCGCTCGCGGCGCGCGGCTGGCAGGCCTTTACACACACCGACCCACTGCTGCTCGACGCCTACCGCAAGGACGATCTCTCGGCGTTGCCGTTCATGGGCGATGCGCTGACCCGTTTTCTGGAGGAATACCCCTCAGTGGCAAACGGACTGGGCCGCACCGAGCAGCAGATCCTGGCGCTGGTCGCCGCCGGTGAACCGCGGCCGGGCAGACTGTTTGCGGAAAACCAGCGGCGCGAACCGGCGCCGTTCATGGGCGACTGGTCTTTCTGGCATCGCATTGCGACGCTGGGCAGCGCCCCGCAGCCGCTGCTCGAATGCACGCCGGCCCCGTTCCGCTGCCCGCCCCGGCACCCGCCGGACCAGGCGTTTCGCGATCAGCGCCTGGCGCTTACCGCCGCCGGCGAGCGGGTTCTCGCCGGGCGAACCGACTGGCTCAGCCTGCACCGCCTGGATACCTGGCTGGGCGGTGCTCACCTGGTAGAGGGCATGCCCGTCTGGCGCTGGAACCGCGCCATCGGGTCAATCGAGGCGAGCGGCTGACGCCATGCCGGACGCACCTGAGCTCGATCCGGTGCTGCACCAGACGGTGCGCACACGAATCGCGGCGGTGTTCGAGCAACGCAAAGAAATCTCGTTCAGCGAGTTGAAAACCGTGCTGAGCATCACCGACGGTAACCTCGATGCACACCTGCGAAAACTGTCCGCCGCCGGCTATCTGCAGTCGCGGTTCGTACTTACCGGCGCGCGGCCACACACCCTGTACTCATTGTCATCGTCAGGACGCAAAGCCTGGCGCGCTTACGTGCGTGACATGCGCCGCCTGTTGCAAAGCTAACCGGGCAGGCTCGGCGCAGTTACGGCACCCGCGAGTCGATCAGGATCTCAACGGTATCGCCACTGTCCGGGCTGACGGGGGTACGCGTGCCGCGAATGTCGCCGCTCTGCGGCATCGCGCTGCCGGTCTTGGAGATGCGCGCCTCGACCGTGACCTGCTCGAAGCTCGCCAGGGTCATGTCGGGCATCATCGCCATCGATTCATCGAGGGTCACCGTGAGGGGCAGCTGGCTTGCAGTCAGGCGGGCGATAGCGAGCGGCATCCGCGGCCCCTCGGTCGCACGCGCATAGACGAACAGCGTATCGCCCGGTGTCACCACCGAGGCCATCGTGGGGTCGAGCTTGACGCTCACCTGAATCGATTTACCGGCTGCCGGTACAGCCTGCGGTTCAGCGGACGCGGGCGCCGCCGCGGTTACGGTCTCGGGTGGCAATCCCAGCTCGCCGCGCGCCGCCGTCATGTACTGCTGCAGCTGACGCAGATCGTCGCTGCCCGGCTGCAGCTGCGCGGCCACTCGACGCCACAGCTCGAGTGCCTGCTCATAGCGCGCGGCCTGAAAGTGCACATGCCCCATCAAGAACAGCCCGTTCATGTGCTGCGGCTGCGCCTGCAGCGCGGTGCGCAGCAACTGTTCCGGTTGTCCTGCGAGCACGCCGTCTGCCTTGCGCCCGAGCAGACCGGCATACTCGACGAGCACGTCCGGGTTCTGCGGCGCCAGCTTTTGCGCGCGGGCGAACGCCTTCTCGGCATCGGGCCACCGCTGCAGGAAGCTGTAGGTGCGTGCCAGCATCAGCCAGCCGTTGGCATCGGCCGGGCGCTGGTCCAGGCGCGCCTTCAGGCGTTCGACCATGTCCTCGAGCGGCGGTGCAGCGTCCTGTTGCTGTGCGGCCGCACTGGGTGCCCGGGGGACGCCGTCGGCGGCACTGTGATCGCCGAGCGCCCAGTAGAGTCCGAAGGCGACCAACGGGACACACAACGCGACGACGGCGACAGCAAACGGATCGCGCCGGCCGGACAGCGGACGTTCTTGCGAGGTGTCGACATCCTGCAGCAGCTCGCGTTTCAGCTCTGCACGGGCCGCGTCGAGCTGCGCCGGGTCGAGCGTGCCCTCGGCCGACTCCGTCTCCAGCTCCTCCAGACGCTCGCGCGCGAGCGCAATGTTGAGATTCTCCGCATCGGCGGCGAGCGAACGCCGCCGCAGCAACGGGGGCAGCAAGATCGCCAGGGCCATCGCCACCAGCAGCGCCAGCAGAACCCAGAACAGGATCACCCCGCGTCCTCATCGAGCAGCCGCGCGGCGCGTTTCTCCTGGTCCTCGCTCATGCTCGGCGCCGGCTGCTGGCGGCGAACGGTGCGGTACACCCAGAAGCCCCCCAGCAGGAACACAGCGAGCGGGCCGAACCAGATCAGCGCGGTGGCAGCGTTAAGGGGCGGGCGGTAGCGCACGAAGTCCCCGTAACGGTCGACCAGAAACTGGATGATCTGCGCATCGTCGCGCCCGCTTTTCATCAGATTATAGGTCTCGCGCCGCAGGTCGTCGGCCAGTTCGGCATCGGAATCGAGCAGCGACTGGTTCTGGCACACCAGGCAGCGCAACTCGACGATCAGTGCCTTGAAACGCGCTTCCTCGGCGGCATCCTTGAACTCGTAAGCCTCCAGCCCCCCCCAGCTCGCGTGGACGACAATGAGCATGACTGCGCCTGCCAGAAAACGCATCGGATCACGCCCCGCTTTTCAGGCGTTTTATCAGCGGCAGGATCTCGCGGGAAACGAGTTCGTCGGTCAGCGCGCCGATATGCTTGTAACGCACGATCCCTTCCGCATCCATGATGAACGTTTCGGGCGCGCCGTACACGCCCCAGTCGATTGCCACCCGCCCGTCGGCGTCGACGGCCGTTACTGCATACGGGTTACCCAGATCGCGCAGCCACTGGCGCGCCTTGTCTCGATCGTCTTTCCAGTTCAGGCCCACGATGCGCGCCTCGCCGGTGCGCGCCAGCCGCAGCAGCGCATCGTGCTCGACGCGACACTCCGCGCACCAGGTGCCCCACACGTTGAGGATGCTCACCGTGCCGCGCAAGTCGGCGTCGCTTACCGTGCTTTCGGGATTGTCCAGCCGGCTCAGCTCGAAGGCCGGCATGGGTTTGCCGATCAGCGGGGACGGCACCTTGCGCGGATCGAGGCCGAGGCCGATGCCGAGCAGCACGGCAAGCACGGCGAAAATACCGAGCGGCAGCCAGCGTTTCATGCGGGTGCCTCGACGGCGCCGGCCGGCGAGGTGCGTCGGCGGCGCAGCTTCACGCGGTAGCGGCGGTCGCTGACCGCCAGCAGCCCGCCCAGCGCGGCGAGAAACCCGCCGGCCCAGACCCAGCGGATGAACGGCTTGTAGTAGACCCGCAGGCTCCAGGCATTGCCGTCGCCGCCCAGCGGCTCGCCCAGCGAGACGTACAGATCGCGGGTCACACCGACGTCGATCGCCGCCTCGGTCATCGGCTGCGTCTGCACGAAGTAGTGGCGCTTCTCGGGGTGCAGCACGGCCAGCTCGGCGCCGTCACGCAGTACGCGCACAGTGCCGCGATCCGCGCGGTAGTTGGGTCCGCGCACTGCTTCGACACTGTCGAAGCGAAACTCGTAGCCGGCGAGCGTGACGCTTTCGCCGCGCTGCAGACCGACGTCCTTCTCAATGCCGAGCAGCGACACCAGGGTAACACCGAGCACGAACGCGGCGACTCCGAGGTGCGCTACCAGCATGCCATAGTAGCTTCGGCTCTGCTTGGCCAGTGCCTGCATCCCGCCGCCCGCGCCGCGCAACCGGCGCACAAAGCCGGCCAGTGTCGCCAGCGTGATCCAGGCGCTCAGCGAGACCCCGAGCAGCAGCTTCCAGGAAACCCAGGCATACAGCAGCACCACGGCGGCAACCACCACCGCGGCACTTGCGAGCGCTGCCCAGCGCAGGCGCTTCAACAGCTCACCGGGATCGTCGCTTTTCCAGCGCGTGATCGGCCCGGCGCCCAGCAGCACGCCGAGCAGCGGCATGAACGCGATGAACATGGTGTTGAACCACGGGAACCCGACCGAGATCTTGCCCCAGCCCAGCGCCTCGTAGATCAGCGGCGCCAGCGTGCCCAGCAGAATGAAGCCGGTCACCGACACCAGCACCAGGTTGTTGCCGAGCAGCATGGTTTCGCGCGACATCCAGCGGAACTCCCCGCCGCGGGAGACGCTCGGTCCGCGCCACGCGTACAGCACCAGCGAGCCCCCGATAACCACACACAGGAACAGCAGGATGTAGAGCCCGCGCGCCGGGTCGGTGGCAAACGCGTGAACCGAGGTCAGCACGCCGGAGCGCACCAGAAACGTACCGAGCAGGCTGAGCGAAAAGCCGAGGATCGCGAGCAGCACCGTCCAGCTCTTGAACGCGCCGCGCTTTTCGGTGATCGCCAGCGAATGGATCAGTGCCGTGGCTACCAGCCAGGGCATGAACGAGGCGTTTTCCACCGGGTCCCAGAACCACCAGCCGCCCCAGCCGAGCTCGTTGTACGCCCACCAGCTGCCGAGCGTGATACCGATAGTCAGGAACAGCCAGGCGACCGTGGTCCAGGGCCGCGACCAGCGTGCCCAGGTCGAATCCAGGCGCCCACCGATCAGCGCGGCGATCGCGAAGCTGAAGGCGACCGACAGCCCGACGTAGCCCATGTACAGCATCGGCGGATGAATTGCGAGCCCCGGATCCTGCAGCAGCGGATTCAGGTCGCGGCCTTCCCCCGGCATGAACGTGAAGCGCTCGAACGGATTGGAGGTCAGCAGGATGAACAGCAGAAAGCCGATGCTCACCAGGCCCATGACTGCCAGCACCCGGGCCGCGAAGATCCCCGGCAGGTTACGGCTGAAGTACGCCACCGCCGTGCCCCAGCCGCCGAGCATCAGCACCCACAGCAGCAGCGAGCCCTCATGCGCGCTCCATACCGCGGAGATCTTGTACATGTCGGGCAGCAGTGTGTTCGAGTTGTTGGCTACGTACTGCACCGAGAAATCATCGGCCAGGAACGCGTAGGTCAGCGCGG